>JAWLET010000170.1:0-5944 GCA_041685955.1 Desulfobacteraceae bacterium
TTCACCCTTCCTTAGGTACAAAGGTTTCCGTCCTGGTTTTCTCTCCCCGGGACATCAAGGCGCACCCGCCGGCCAATAGGATAATGACCGCTACACTGATCCAGCTCATGGTGGTCCAGGTCACGGTCATAAATTGCCTGATGTTGATCCATACCAAAGCGATTCCTGCCAATACGGATATGCCACATGTGGCCCGATTGCAGATCGTACACGCCTTGCGGGTACGGGGGAACAGTTTCGTTTCCAGGAGTCTCATGGCTGCAGGCAAAATAAGCATGGTACTCACCCCTGCGAGAAGCAGGATGGCGGCAATAAAAATGCCCACAGTCTGATAAGGTACCAGAGGAGCCAAAATCAACGGCAGGAAGCCGATCCCCACGACAATGGCGTTCCTGGCAATGGCCCTCGCCGGCTCCCCGAAGACCGGTCCTGCGGTCTCTTTCCAGGAACCGTAATCCACATACATCATCCGGCTGCGGGTCAGAAAATGAATGGCATAATCCACTGCCAAGCCCAGGCTGAGGGCCGACAAAACAGCCACCGGCATGTCGTAGGCCTTTCCCACGAAACCGATCAGCCCATAGATCATGGCAATGGTCACCGTTAATGGCGCCATGCACAGCATGCCCCATAAGGCGGATCGATACAGAAGGGTCATCATCAAAAACACGGCCAGGAAACTGCCCAAAAAGGCCTGCAGCATCCCTTTCACCATTTTTTCCTGCCAGACCACATTGATATGGGTCAGACCGAACCAGTCATGTCGCAGTTCGTGATGGGGCGCCAATGATTGCATGTGCTTTTTGAGTGGACGCACACTGCTGACTGGCTCTTCTTCAACGCGCTTCACAAGCTGGGTTCTTTCAGATCCGGGTTGCGTCACATAGGCAGCTATGGAGCGTAACACGGGACGCATCTGCTCCGGATGCTTTTTCACCAGAGTCTTTGCTTGGGCTTCATCCGCCTGCCAGAAGCGCAACCAGTCGGTGATCCCTTTGGTCACCTGGCTCATATCCCGGTTATCCCCACTGGTCAGTTGCAGCCATACCACCCCGGTTCGATAATCCGGGGTCACAAAATGCCACAGGTCCTGGGGTCGGTGGCTGTTTTGAAACTGAAGCAGGCTTTGGGCCACCCCTCCCCGGGTATCCGGGATGCGCATAGCCTCTTGTTCGGTGATGACATGTCCGTCTCGTTTGACCCCCACCATCAGTTCCCGGTGAACGGTCTTTACAATGTCGGTTACAGAATTGGATTTGCCCACCAACCCGCCCAGTTCCTGGTCCATGTATTGCTGCAGGGCACCCATCCAGCGCAGGGTGGCGGGATCCTTGAAAATTTGCTCTTTTTCCTCAGGGGGTTCGGAAGATGGCTCAGGTGGCGTGGCCGCCCTCTGTTCTTCACTCGCTCCGCCCAGGCCTTCAGGAAGCACAGGTCCCCCCGGTTCCGCCTCATCGGATGGACCTTCCAAACCGCTGGGTAAAGCCACCTCCGCTTCATCCGGGCCGCTCATCCCTCCGGGAAGAGAAGGTTCCCCGTCCGTCTTTGGTGATTCCTTTTCGGATGATGGAGACCTGGGCTTTTGTTCCTGCATCAAGGGCAACGCCGGAGCTTCCTGTGGCCGAAAGCTTAGATAGGCCATATAGGTCCCACCGAAATGATCGTTCAGTACGGTGTCCGCAATCCGAATGGGGTGTCCTTCATCAAACCATTTGGTGGGATTATCGTTCACCCGGATTCGGCTGATACCGTATCCGGAAACTATCAGTACTGCCATGCTCACCGCCAGGATGGGCTTGGCATAGCGGTACGTCCCCCTTCCGGTCATTCTGAGAATACGGCCCAGAAAGGTAGCGGGCTCATCTGCTTCCCCGGAAACGTGCTTTGCCCCGAAATTTTCCAGGACTTTTTGGGGCAGCACTGAGATGAATGCCGGCACCAGGAGAATGGAACAGAGCCAGGCCACAATCACACCGAAGGCCACGAACAGTCCGAAAACCTGAACCGGAGGGATAGGCGCCAGGGCCAAGGACGCAAACCCTACCGCCGTGGTCAGGGTGGTATAGAGCATGGGGACGAACAGTTCACTCATCAAGTGCCTTATGGTCTGTTTGCGGTCCCGGGTCTTTTGGTACCGGTCGAAGAACTCAGAGATGACGTGCACATCGTCCAGGACCGCAATGGGCACAATAAAAATGGGAATCATGGAACTCATGATGTGAATGGTATTCCCGGTGACCACCAGCAGGGACATGGTAGCGGTGGTGGCAATCAGGGCATCATAGATGGCCGGGAGAATCACCAGGGCCGATCGGAAAAAAAACCACATGAGCAGGAAAATAATGGCCATGGCCACTGGTGCGGATATGGCTATCTGTTTGAACATCTGGACGCCAAAGGTGTCTTCGGCCACCGGAAGCCCGGTAATATGGTATTCCTCCTCCCCTTTCAGTTGGGCCACCGGGCTTTCCATAACCGTTCCGGCAAAGGCCGCCTCTACCCACAGGCGCTTGAGGCGATAACTTTCCTGCGACGAGAGTTGATCCTGCCCTTTCCGGAGTAATGCCCGGCCTTCGGTATTCAACTGCTTTTGCGCTTTTTCTTCTGGTTGGCGCCAAAGGCCCGATACCGGTTTCTCCATCCAGGCATTTAAATCCTTCACCAAGGATTCCACAGCAGCCTTCCGCTCCCTGAACAGACGGCGTAGTTCCGGCTTTATGGCGTCTGAAGCCTTTGACTTCTCTCCAGCCTCCTTTTGCCGGGAAAGGGTCTTTTTCCAATCGTCGACCTGTTTCTCTGTACCGAGTAGACGCTGCCGGGTTTTCTCGGAGAGGATCTCCCATATTTGCTGAAGCAACTGAGGCCCTTTTCCCTGGGAAGCCCTGGCCAACTGGTGGAGTCCCTGGTTAAGATCGCCGATCTCAGAGAAAAATAACCGGGAGGGATTATCAATTTTCTGCTTGAGGGCGGAGTAGATCCGGTGACTGAGATTCTTGGCGGTAATGGGAAGATAGAGGGCCACCGCTTTGCCGTCTTCAGAGACCAGGGTGCCTTTCAGAAACGGAATGTCCATGGCTTTTCGCATCACAGCGGAGGCCGCTTCCTGAGTCTCAGGTGGCTGGGCCATCAACCACTCAAAGCGCACCACACCGGCGCCCCCGGATTCCACGTTATCCACCATGGAGGGCGCAATCATATCCGCTTCCACCACCCCCTCCCGCCGGCTCGGGTTGTCCGGCTCCCGCCAACGCAATCCCTGGGCAAACTGGGTCAGGGCAAAGATTTTTTTCAGAGAATCCGGATTGAACACCCCGTGGGCTTGGTTCTGGTCATTGACTACGCCCACCACGATCATGTCGTGAAGGGACATGATCTCTTTCATGCGATCATGAAACACACGGACCGGTTCATTTGCCGGAAGCATGTTCTCCGGGTCCGTGTCAATGGTGAGGGAATGAAGCGGCTCAAACTTATGGGGCCAGATACTGGGCAGACCAGCCAATATGGCCAAAATGACGGTGATGCCGATAATGAGAAAAGCGATTAGCCGGGGATGTTCAACCGCAAAACTCCCCACCTTTTTTCCGGTATCCATGCGCTGATCTTACCTCAAGTAATACTCGAATCGTTACGTCTTTTATGTAGGGCCATCTTATGCAGCATGAAGTTTCGGTGATTTATGAAGGGGTAGAGCCTGTGGTTTTTATCACATGGGTGGAGCATGAAATACACGGATCATAGGCTCGTACCAGCATCTCCAGTGCGTGGGCAATGCCGGCCTCTTCCTGATGAACGATATCAGGGGTGAAGGCCCGCATGTCCGCTTCCAGATTACCCAGATTCTGGGCGGTGGGGATGACCAGATTTGCAGAGGTGCATGTGCCGTTTGCATCATATGCATATTCGTGAAACAGGATGCCGCGGGGCGCTTCCACAGCGCCGACACCGGTGCCGGCCCCAGGTGCCACCTCGGCCTGCTCATCCTCAACCCGAATCCCCCTTTCAAGCAACTGGTCGATAATCTGGATGCTTTCCTCCAGGCAATGGGCGCATTCCACAATCTGGGCCAAGGTATTCATAAACGGGTTGAAACAGGGAACCGTAAGCCCTGCCATATCGGCCACCTCTCGAGCGAACGGGCTCAGCTGCCCGAAGTTGTTGTTTACCCGGGCCAGGGCCCCCACCATGTATTCGGGGCGGTTGCAGCGAGCATACTTGGCCGTGGAATACGGAACCAGGTATTCTTCAATAAAGTTCGTGTATTGGTGTGGTGAAGCCTGTTTGCCGTCACTGGAGACAATGTCCCCATCGTACAGGGCGTATTGACCGGGATGGCGCAATGAAACATACTCCGTCTCGCGCTCAAATTCTGGGATGGAAAAGGAATTAAATAAAGAAACCGTATCCCGAATGTCGGCCATGCCTTTTTCCAGGCGTTCTCTCAAGGGCCCCAGTGGTTTGGTATCATGAACAAACGGAAACCCACCCACGTTCATGGCCACCGGGTGGGTGTGTCGGCCCACCACCCATGCGCAGAGATCGTAAGCCGTCTGCTTCAGGCGCATGGCCCGGAGAACGGTATCCCGGTCCTTTTCAGCCCAGTGCAACAGACTGGGTGCACTCAGATAATCCGGCGCAGTCAGGAAATAGATATGGAGAATATGGCTGCTCAGGACTTCTCCGTGAAAGGCGAGTCGCCGGAGGAGAAAGGACTGATTCGAAATCTTGGTATCAAAGGCCGCTTCAGTAGCCTTGAGGGCTGCGCCCCGGTGACTCACCGCGCATATGCCACAAATCCTGGAGGCCAAATGGGTCACTTCCGGATAGTCTCTGCCTCGAAGAAAGGCCTCAAAGAATCGGGGGGCTTCCACCACCGAAAACCGCACCTCTTCCAGGGCGCCGTTTTGAATCCGAACAGTGATATCCCCATGGCCTTCCACGCGGGTGACATGGTGAATTTGAATATGGGCCGAATCGGTCATGTCTGTTCAGATTCCTCTTTGAGCTGTAAGTCCGGTGTATTGTACATGGTAAACCACTGTCGGACCTGTTCCTGACCCACATCGTACCGGCGGGCTACAGCCTCCATGATGGGATGCAGTTGTTCTGCGGTGAGCACCTTGACTGCAGCCATCAAATTGGCCCCGTCCATCAAACCTCTACACCCATGGCAGGCATCTCCATAGGCCGTACAAATGGCGTTACAGCCGCACCGGGTGACCGGCCCGAGGCAGACTTCCCCCTTTTCAAGCACACATAGGGTGTCGTTTAATTTGCACTCTACACACACGGGCTGATTGGGAAGGGGGTATTCCTGACCGGTCAGGATGCATTTCATCACCCGATCGATTTCGGGCAGGCTTGCCGGACATCCTAAGATCTGGTAGTCCACATTCACTACCGAGGTGATGGGGCGGGCCGGAAGGGTGTCAAAATGACCGGCCTCGCTTCCATAGACCACGTTGACCACTTCTTCCATGGACCACTGGTTTTTCAGGGCATTGTGGCACCCGATGCAGGCACAACTTCCCAGGCCTACGACGGTACTTGCAGTATTACGGATGGTTTTGATTCTTTGCACATCCGCCTCACAGGTAATGCTTCCTTCACAAAAGGCGATATCATAAGAATCCGCCTTTCCGCTCATGGCCTCCCGCCATTCCACCACGTCCACATGCTGCAACAGTTCCAGCAGATTTTCTTCCAGTTGCAGCACGGTCAGCTGACATCCTTCGCAACAGGCAAAGTCGAAGAAGGCGATTCTGGGTTTTTGTCCTTTATCTGTCATCACATTTCTTTTGGGTGCAATACCAGTTTGTTAATTGCTATCCAAGACTTTATTGTTTCAGGTTTCAGGTGTCGGCTAATTCGTCTCTTACTTCTGACACCTGACACCTGATTACAAGGCTTTTACTTATTCCGGGGCCCACGCCTCTATGGCCTC
>JAWLET010000171.1:0-5930 GCA_041685955.1 Desulfobacteraceae bacterium
GTTCACCACCTCAAGGGGCCAAATCGATGGCACAAAGGCGGTCGATTCCTGAAGACGATCCAGGACCGTGTCTGCATATTGGGTAACTTCATCCCGGAAACACCAGGACATGACAACGGAATTATCAATGACAAAAGATTCGCCCATTTATCGCCTTCCGTTTTCGATCATTTCCCGGATTGAGAGCCCATCGAGGGTGTTTCTATTGCGGAACTTACGAATCTCAGCGATAACCGATTTCGTGTCAACCGTTTTTTCGGGAGCAGGGGACTGCAGAACGGCCACAGGCACACCATGTTTTGTAATGGTTATGCGCTCACCTTTCATCACCCGTTCCAGCAATTTGGGGAGATGTGTTTTGGCTTCATATGCGCCTACTGTTTCCATAATATACCCCTTAGACCAGTTTAAGACCAGTCTACCATATCCGGAATTCTGTTTCAATACATACCTGTCAGAATCCTTTGCCCCTTATTCGCCACCCACCTGCAGATTTCGTTCATCAAAGACTTCTTTGGCCGCAAAAAGTCCGTTCAGGGCTGCCTGGAAACCCGCATACACGGCCATTTGGATCATGATTTCAATGACTTCCTGTGGAGAGCATCCCACATTGAGGGCCCCGTGGACATGCACTTTCAATTGGGGAGCGGCCGTACCCATGGCGGTGAGGGCGGCCACGGTGGCGATCTCGCGGGACTTTAGATCCAGTCCCGGACGACTGTACACATCCCCGAACGGGAACTCAATGAGCAGGTCGGCGAAATCCGGGGCAATATGCTTGAGGGATTCCACCACCTTTTCCCCTTGTTCGCCGTCGATTTCAGTTAGTTTGTCCCACCCGATGTTGTATCGTTCCGATTTCATTATTCCCATTCCTTCTCCATGGATTCCTATCATTTACCTGCGCTCGCTGGGCATTTTCACAATCAAGTGTCCACTTGGGGCATGTTCTGTCAAGAGGTTTTAGGAAAACTTTCCGACCACCCCCGGATCCCTGGAAGTCTGAATCTCTTCCGTGCGGCCTGGTTTCAGTTGACACCCTATGGCCTCTTTGCTATTTCTGGGGTAACCTTGGAGAAATTGGAGATTGCCGCGCAGGATCGGCGATAATGCCGGAAAAGCTCAACCATAGGAGGGATAAAATGAAACCAAGAGCTCGGACATTGACAGGCCTTTTGATTTTCTTTTTGTTGACCGGCCTGTGCTTATGGGCCGGATCCACCGTCACTTTTGCCTCCGGTCTTCGATACAGCATTTCAGTGGCCAAATTTGAGAATAAATCCAACTGGAGCGGACAGTGGAACCTGGGGGATGCCTGGGGTGCAGTGCTTACGGACAGTTTACATAAAACAGACCGGTTTATTGTGCTGGGAGAAAAGGACATGCGGCGGGAGGCCCTGGGGGAGCAGGATTTTGCCGCCAGCGGCAGGGCCGCAGGGGGTGGAAAAAAGGTGGCCACGGGCCAGATGACCCCGGCCCAACTGCTGGTCAAGGGGGATATCACCCACTTTTCGGACAAGACCAGCGGTGGCGGTGGGGGCGTCGGATTCGGCGGCTTCAAAGTGGGCGCGGGGTCCAGCTCGGCCGAGATCAATGTGGTGGTGTACGTGATTGACTCCACCACGGGACAGGTGGTGGGATCCAAAAAGTGTTACGGCGAAGTCTCCAAGACCGGACTCACCTTTGGTGTGGACAAAGGGGGCTTTCACGGGGACATCGGAGGATTTAAAAAGACCAATGCCGGAAAGGCCATTGAACAGGCCGTGGACGAAGCCGTGGCCTTCATCCAGGGTGAGCTGGGGGGCATTCCCTGGACCGGAAGCGTGATCCTGGTCAAAGGGAAAACGGTCTACATTAACCGGGGGACCCGGGAAGGGGTCCAGGACGGCCAGACCTTTGATGTGGGCGTATCCCAGGTGTTACGGGATCCGGATACCGGAGAGGTATTGGATGAGACCATGGAAAAGCTGGGCACCATAAAGGCCGTTAAGGTCAAGGAAAAGGTCGCCGTCTGCAAAATCACGGACGGAGGCGAAATCGCCAAAGGCATGACCGTCTTCCAGACCCAGTAACCCACGGTCCTCCAGCACATCAATGAGAGAGCTTTGATAAGCCTCAAGTACAGCCCATGACTGGCGTAAGAAGGCATCCTGTTTCCATTCCCTTGTTATCCCCCGTCCGTTTCTGTACACGGACAAGGGAGGTCCTGAACATCTCCCTTGTCCTGATTACCCTTTTATTCTTCTTTCCGCCTTCCATAGCCCGGGCCACCGGTCCTGCCTCATCAGATCCCTCCCAGGACACAGCACCAGAAAAACAAGCTGATCCGTCTGCAAAATTGGACAGCATTCCGCTTAAGGTGATGGTGGTCATGCACAGTGCCGAGGTGGATACCACCTTTTTTCCCGTGATGGTGGAGGGGAACCGGAGTGCCGAAAATCAGATTGAACAGGCCCTGCTCCGAAACGGCTTTCAGGTCATCGATCTGGAGCAGGTCCAGCGAAAGCGTCAACTAAACCGCATTCTTCTTGAAAGCGACCCATCGGCATTGGGCAAACTGGCCGGGGACCTGGGTGCGGATGTGCTGATCCACGGACAAGTGAAACGCACCTTCGTGGCCGTGCGCCAGGTCATGGGCAGGGCCACCCGGTTTTTCTCCAATGAGATCCGGCTCAAGGCATCGGATACCCGCTCCGGGGCCGTGATCTATTCCGGTTACGAAACCCGCCCCCCTTCCGGGGCCGGGGCCACCCTCCCCTTGGACAACGCCTGCCAGGCGCTCTTGAGGCCCATGATGCGTGCCCTGCTCCACCATACCCAACAGGATAGGACCATACAACCGGGGGTCTATCATATCCGCTTATCCCAAGTCTCCTTTGAGGCCCTGTCCGGGTTTGTAAGCGATCTCAAAAAGATACCGGGTGTGGATCAGGTGGAAATCAATTCTTTTGCCTCCCGATATGCCATGCTTACGCTGAAATACCAGGGCACGGGGATGGAGTTGGCGGACCAAATCAGCCGCCAAGACGAAAACGCTCTCGAAATCACCGGCGTTGAAGCCGATACCCTGGAAATCCGATATACGCGGTGAAGCGGCTGTTCAGGCAAGGCCGCCCTTTCAGCCGTCAGAGGGTTCCAAAACGGTCAGCAGAAACGATCCGTCCGCTTCCCTTGCCACTTTCAACCCGAATCGTTCTATGATCCGGACCAGGGGCCTGCCCAGAATCAAGTCCGTCTCCTCAGAAGCGATTTCCAGCCTTTCCGGGATCATCTGTCTCAGGTCATGATCGAATTTGAGCATGCCCAGGACCTGAGTGACCGCGCTTTCCCCCTCAGATTGGATCTGCTTGACCCATCTATCCAGTTCAATAATTGAACATCTCTCCTCATGGGCCTGTACCAGCCGCAACAGACCGGGGTCTTGAAGGAGATCTTTTCGGGTGGCCTTGGGCTGGGCATGGACCTTCATAAAATCCCCATCATCCCAGCATTTCTGGGCCGCACACTGCACGGGCCGGTGTTCATACACGCGACACGCTTTTTCTGCCTCATCATAATAGAGACACGCCCCCCGGGCGGTTTCCCTGAGCTTGAGGAGTTCCTGATCCAGAGAGTGCACCCCGCCCCGGACATTATCCGTGACCGGTTCTCCAGCCCGAAGGGTATAGAGATCCCTCCAGGGGATGACGCCCGCCATTACCTTGGGTACATCCTCCCTCTGCAGGGTGGGGCTGGAGGCCTGGCAACACTCCCCGCATCGGGTACAATGGTCCTTAAAAACTTGTTTCGCGGATTGCATTTTCCTTGATTTTCAAAAGGGCTTTCCTGAACACCGAAACCTGGCCCCTGAACCCTTTACTTAAGCCCGGCCACGGCCTGGGCCACGTTGTAGCAGAAATCACCGATCTTCTCAAAGGCGGTGAGCATATCCACGAAGATGAGCCCCGGATCCACCACACAGGCCCCGCTCTGGAGCCGCATGATGTAGTTGCCCCGCATCTCCTCCCGCATTCGGTCTATGTCATCCTCCAGTTCCTGGGCCTGGGGCATGACGCCTCTGTCTTCGTTTCGGATAGCCTCCACCACTGTGTTTAAAAATTCCTCCACCACAGCCGATATCTTCTCATAATCATGGAATCCGCCTTCGGAAAGGTGCATGTCATTTTCAATGAGTTCTTCAATCAACTCCGCGATGTTTTCAATACCGTCTCCGGCCCGTTCCAGGTTGTTGGCCATGCGCATCAAGGAGGCCACCTCCCGGGACTCTTGCTGGCTGATATCATAGCGGACCACGTCCACCAGAAATTGGGTGATCTCCCGTTGCAGGGTATCAATGAGGGCTTCCCGTTTTTTCCATTTGGAGAGGTCCGATAGTTTCCGTTCCCTGAGACTCCCCACCACATCCCTATACATGAGTTGCACCGCTTCTCCCATCCTCACAATCTCGGCCCGGGCCTGGCCGATGGCCACGGACGGGGTGTCAATGTATCTGGAATCCAGGTACTTGATCTTGTGAAGCTCGTCTAAATCCGCTTCCTCCTTTTTATGGGGGGTCAGCCATGTGGCCACCTTGACTAAGTAGGGGAGCACCAGGAGAAAAATGGCGGCATTGACCACATTGAACCCGGTATGCGCATTGGCGATATACCGTGAGGTATTGGGATGTTCGCCGTTTACCACCACATCCGGCAGCCCGGTATCCATGAAGGTATGGGTCACCCAGACCACCAGCTTCACAAAATAAGGGAAAAAGATAATAATGTTGATGACCCCGATCACATTGAACAGGGTATGGGCCCGGGCCGTTCGGTGGGCGTTGATGCCCCCTCCGATACTGGCCAGTTCTGCGGTGATGGTGGTCCCGATATTGTCCCCCAGGATCAGGGCCACGCAGGCCTCAAAATTCAACAGCCCCTGGCTGGCCAGGGCCATGGTGATCCCCACCGTGGCACTGGAACTCTGGAGAATCATGGTCAGGGCCGATCCCACCATGACGCACAGCAAAATGCCCACCAGATCGTCGGCATTGAATCGGGTAAAGAGCGAAATGAAGGTGGGGTGTTCCTTCAAGGGGGCAAAGCCGGACTTCATGGTGGCCAGCCCGAAAAAGACCAGCCCAAACCCCAGGAGCACATCCCCCACATAGATCCATTTTCGACGACCCAAAAAAAATTTGAGGATCACCCCTGCAGCGATGGCGGGGAGGGCATATGCGGTGATATTGAACGCGATGAGCTGGGCCGTCACCGTAGTGCCGATATTGGCCCCCAGAATGACGCCGATGGCCTGGACAAAGGTCATGAGACCGGCGTCCACAAAACTGACCAGCATGACCGTGGTGGCGCTGGAACTCTGGATAATACTGGTCATGAGCGCGCCCACACCACAGGCGACCAGCCGGTTATTGGATACCATACCCAGGATCTGGCGCAATCTGTTCCCGGCCACCCGTTGAAGCCCCTCGGACATGATCTTCATGCCGAAGAGAAACAGACCCAGCCCCCCCAAGGATTGAAATAAGATCGTCTGCATCAAAAACGCCTATAATCTCTTTCTACGGATTCAGCACCAAAAGAAAAAAAGACCACTTCCTGCAATGAGAAAGTGGCCTTTTATTACCAACTGTGTGCATCAGGGTCAATACTCATTTACCTGCCCGCCAGGGCCCTGCGATGACAGGCGAAAATGATCAAGGGTTCCTTCCCTTATCCGACCTTAAAGATCATGGCGCCCCCGGTATCCCCGGCCGCGCATCCGGTCCACAGGAAGTACCCGCCGCCCTTCATGGCGATCTCTTCGAGGCCCTCGATGATCAGCCGGCCGGCCGTGGGGCCCTGGGGATGACCGTATATCATGGAAGACCCATAATTGTTGAAGCCCTGGCTTTCAGTGCCCATGGGATCGATCCCCATCTTCAGGGCAAAGTTGAG
>JAWLET010000172.1:0-5904 GCA_041685955.1 Desulfobacteraceae bacterium
AAGAATGACCGCCACACTGATGAGTGTCTTGATAAGAACCTGCACGATGTGTTGGCTTATCAGATTGTGCGTTTACGCGTTTATTAAATCGCGAATATGACCTATGGTTTTTTCAGCGACTTTTTTGTTTTTGGTAAAGTAGCGTTCCAGACGTTGAAGAAGGGCCTGTTGGTTTTCCTTATCCCCCAAATAATACGCATGGCTTAACAGCTGTTGAACCCAGGACATGTTCGCAATGCCGTCCTTTACGGCAGTATGTATCACACTTTAAAGAAAAATAAAACGTCCGCTTGGACCCCCGGTCCATTTCCGCCTGAATACGGGAATTGCCTGAAGTCCTTTGTGACCCATTCTCGAGCCGATGGGGACGGGTAATTGCCGTGATTTTTTTATGGATCAGGAATTTCCTGAGGAAAAATACGCTATTTCTGAGGGCTTGTCCATTGTCAGAAACCTCGCTTAATGGTAAAAAGGCCCGATCAGGTACTGGGTTATGGGCCATTGACTTTTACTTCAAGTTTTCATTATATTCCCTTAAGGAGCCCTTTTATGCATAATGATTCAGAAATGCTGGCCTCGTCTCCACCTTCGGGCATTCAAAAGATCCCCACACAAATTGAAGGGCTGGATGTCATTCTGCACGGCGGTCTGCCCGCAGGGCGGGTGACTCTCATCAATGGGAGTCCTGGGACGGGAAAGACTGTCATCGGTCTGGAATTCCTCTACCGCAGCGCCCTGGCCGGGCAGCCCGGCATCTTCATCTCCTTTGAAGAAACCGGTGAAAACATTCGCCAAAACAGCCAATCCTTGGGCTGGGATTTGAAAGCCCTTGAAGATTCCGGGATGCTCTTTTTGATGGAAGGGCAGTTGGATCCGGAGGTGCTGATTTCAGGCGGGTTTAACCTCAAGGGTTTTTTGGCCATTATTGAGGGCAAGGCCAGGGAAATGGGGGCCAGACGGGTGGTAATCGACGCTTTGGATTTTCTGCTGCGCATCTACAATGAGCCGCTTCAGGAGCAGCAACAAACCCTGGTGCTGTATAACTGGTTGAGAAAGCAGGCCATCACCGCGGTGCTCACCGCGAAAAGCTCTAAACTGCGGACCAATGGGCCGGGGCCCAATGACTATCTGGATTTTATGGCGGACTGCGTCTTGTACCTGGACCAGCGGTTAAAGGACCAGGTGAACACCAAGCGACTTCAGGTCATTAAATACCGGGGCTCCAGTTATGACAGCAATGAATGTCCCTTTCTCATTTCCAAAGAGGGTCTGTTTTTCTATTCCGTTTCAGATATGGCCCTTCATTACCCCTTCTCTACCAAGCGGGTATCCAGCGGCATTGCGGTCCTGGACCACATCCTCGGGGGTGGATACCAACAAGGGAGTTGTATCCTGATTTCCGGGGCGTCCGGGGTGGGGAAGACCTCCATTGTCTCCGCTTTTGCCGGTTCTGCAACCCATATCGGGGAAAAAGTGCTTTATGTCAACTACGAGGAATCTCCGGATGAGGTGGTTGGCAATATGAACAATATCGGCGTTGATCTTCGGTCGGCCGTTCAAGATGATCTGCTCAAGATCGAATCCATTATGCCCGAGGCCCTGGGCATTGAGGAACATCTCTATCACAAGATGACCACTATCAACCGTTTTCAACCCGCCCATGTGGTCATGGATGCCATATCTGCATGTAAGCGGATCGCAGGGGACCGGGCCGCATTTGATTTTATCATGCGGCTGGTTCATTTTTGTAAAAGCCGGGGCATTACCATCATATTAACCAATCAAGTAGGGAATTCTCCGGGAGACGATCAGTTCAGCGGTATGGGTGTTTCTTCTGTGATCGACACCATTATCACCTTGTGGTATAAGGATGTAGGGGCTGAAACCCGTCGTCAACTCAAGGTGGTGAAATCACGCGGAACCGCCCATTCCAACAAATACCACGATTTTTTGATCACCCATCAGGGCGTACAAATTGAGAATGCGGACGAATAGGTGAAATAGGCAGTAGCCTTCTTGCAGTAAATGGGGAAACCCCGGTGAAATGATTGGCCGATGGCGGTTATCGGCCCTACGACAGAATGGATTTTCCTTATATCGCAGGACGGGTAACATCACCCGCCAGAATCGGCCGATGAGATTATCGGCCCTACGTAGGGCGGGGACAACATCACCCGCCAGACCCTGCCAACCCCCTGGAAAGTATTGATCTATGTCATCCCAGGCCAACTCATACGGAAAAGGATTTGTGTTCCGGCTGTTTGTAGCAGGCAACGAGCCCCATTCCCAAGCCGCCCAGGCCAATCTAAAAAAGCTCTGCGAGTCTTGTCTCAACATCCCGCTTGAGATCGAAATCGTGGATGTGCTTGAATCCCATGAACTCGCCCTGAAATACCGCATATTTCTGACCCCCGCCCTCATCCGGGTGACCCCTGAACCGCAGGTGACCATTTTTGGAGACCTGAGCGACCAGCAGAAAGTGATCAAGGCCCTGTATACGGAAGGTTAGTTAGTGATGAACCCTGAAAAGCCCACCTATGAAGAATTGGAGTCCAGACTAACTGAAGCCGAGGCCACCCTGGATGCCCTCAGAAACGAGCGGATTGATGCGGTCGTAGGGAAAGAAGGGGTGTATCTCCTGCGGCTCCAGGAGACGGAAAAGGCCCTCCAGCGCGAGCGGGCCCGGTTGGAGGCGGTGCTTCAGCAGCTTCCCGAGGGGGTGATTATTGCGGAAGCCCCGTCCGGAAGACTTATCCTGGCCAATGTCCAGGCCGCGAAGATCTGGGGACGCTCCTCTCTATCCTCCAAGGGCATAGAGGACTATGCACAGTATAAGATGTACTATCCGGATGGACGGGAGTATCGCGTTCACGAACGTCCCGTGACTCGAACCATTACCGCAGGGGAGGTAGTAGAGGACGAAGAGATTCAATTTCAGCGTGCAGGCGGGTCCCTGGGATGGATATCGGTCAGTTCAGCACCGATTCGAGATGAAAAGGGGGACGTGGTCTCCGGGGTGGTCACCTTTTCAGACATTACGGAGCGAAAACAGATGGAGAAGGCCCTTCGAGATTACCAGGCTGAACTGGAGTCCAGGGTCCAGGAACGGACGGCCGATCTGGAACGACTCACCGTACAACTGCGTGGCCTCACCATGCAGCTGATGCTCAATGAGAGCATTGAACGGGATCGAATTGCCCGGCTCCTGCACGATGAACTGCAGCAATTGCTGGTAGGGGCCAAGATTCAGTTGGAACTCATCTCTGAGAATGTTGCCCCCCGTCAACAGGATGTAGTGGCCAAAAGTGTGGAGTTGATCGTGAATTGTATCCGCATGTCCCGGTCATTGACCGAAGAGCTGGCCCCTCAGGTCCTGACAGGAGAGGATATGGGCGGTATCGTGAAATGGTTGAGCGATTTTATGAAAAAGACCCATAATTTGACCGTGAAGACCCGCATGGATCATGACATCAGAATTCATAATCGGGATGTTCGGCTGTTTATTTACCAGTCCCTGCGGGAACTCCTCTTCAATGTGGTCAAACACGCCCATACCCATACCGCAACCGTCCGGCTAAAGAAGAACCCGGCTGGCCACATGGAGATCACCGTCAGCGACCAGGGAGATGGATTCGACACGGCTCGCGTGACCCGGGAGCAAGATAGCGGGAGCAAGTTCGGACTGTTTTCCATGCGCGAGCGGCTCTCTTTTCTGGGCGGAGCCATGGAGATGGAGAGTGTCCCGGGAAAAGGGACCGCATGTACCGTAACCATGCCGCTCACAGGCAGAGGTTCAGTGGAGGAAACGGGAGAACCTGTCTCCGAAAACCATCTCTTTGAAGGGGACGGCGCCGGCATCCGCCTTCTGGTGGTGGATGATCATCAGGCGGTCCGGGACGGGTTGACCGCATTATTCCAGAAAGTACCGGACATCACCCTGGTGGGGGAGGCCGAAACCGGCAAACAGGGCATTGAAAAGGCCCTGGCCCTGATCCCGGATGTGATTCTTATGGATATCAATATGCCGGAAACAAACGGCATCGAAGCTACCCGTACCATACGGGCCAGCCTGCCGGAGGTCCGGATTATCGGCTTGTCCATGGATAACGGTCAGACCATGAAGGATGCCATGATGGCAGCCGGTGCTGTGGATTTCATCAGCAAAGACAGCAGCACCCAGGAAATACTGACCACCATCCGAAACCACGACGGTCCAGGATAAGTTTCTTTACGCCCGGGCTTCCTGAAAACTTTATCCACGGGCATATACGGGTGGAATCCATTGGGTCGGCATCATTCCTGACACGGACTCATGGACTGCGGGCAACTCACTTCCCTGCGGAGATGAAGTCTGAAGGCGGCCTTCGGTAATATCCACATCCATTATCATACCGCAGTGAAAACATTTGACCGGTCCCTGGTATTCCTCAAAAACCGGATGATCTAAATTCATTCCCTTGTTGCAGTTCATGCAATCAATTCTCATGATTCTCCTCCTTTGATGTTTTACCCAAGCCTAATGGGGATGGTGTTTTACGGTAAATGGGGTCTGTACCCCAATATAAAGAAAGAACTCCAGGGCTTAAGCGGGGAAAATGTATTGTCGTCCTACCATTGAATTGAGCCGTGAATACACGATTGCCCCCATTTCACCGGGGCACCCAATTTGCGAAAATCAATAAAAATCGGGATGAAGGCGGGCAATGTTGCCCGCCCTACGTTCATTTGGTCACCATTGGTTTTTCGTAGGGGCGGTATCATTATCGCCCTTGTTTGGCGGGTGAGGATACCCGCCCTACGATTAAAGGGAATAAGGCGGGTAAGGATGTCCTACGGGCGGGAAGACCTCTGAACCTCTGAAGTTTTTTCAGGAGAAAACAACATGCTTTGTGAAGAATGTAAGTTTTGGGAGGCGAAAGAGGGCAATCCCACAGCGGGGCATTGCCATCGGCATGCACCTACCTCCACGTCGCTGGCGCCTACTGGGGAAAGTAAGGTGATCCGGACCCTGTGGCCCAGAACCGGGGCCCGGGACTGGTGCGGGGAATGGGAGCCCAAAGTGGAGGTGGAGCCCGAAGTATCCTATTAGAGTCTTAGATTGAAACTTCTATGCAAAAAGCGAAGATGTTTTATTGAGGCTAACGCCTTTGAATCATTAGCGATAAAGGTGTCAGGTGTCAGGTTTCCCCGCAGATAGCGATAGCGGGATCTTCGACGGGTGTCAGGGTTTATTGTTTGCTGAAACCTGAACACTGGCCACTGATTTGGTTGCGGCCGTAGGCCTGCATTGGGGACATAACATTAACCGGATGATGGGTAAAAGGGGACCACATTATGTATTTTCGTTACCAAACCGCTTTCGGCACCTTCTGGATCAAGCCGCATCCGAACCGGCCGGACCAGTATCTCCTGGGTTTTGATGATATCCCGGTTGGAACCTATGCCACACCCGAGGAGGCGGCTCAGGACGTCTATGCCCAGAATACGGGTTGGGAGCGATGGGATACCCTTATGGAAATATCCGGACCGGAACATATCGGTGAATGGGAGCAGGTGGAACAGTAGCGGCTACACCCGTTTCAGGCGTGAAATACATGCTATACACCATTCCCCTGGAGGTTCGGTTGGGCTATGGTAAACCATGAGTGCTTCGAAAAACGCTGTGCAAGGAGGAATATCTATGGCAAATCAAACAGAGCAAAAACAGTCCAAAACAGCCGTCAGCATTGTTTTAGGCATCTTTCTCGCGGTGGTGGGGCTGGTCTTTTTCGGCCTGTCATTTTCAGTCCTCCCGGGTGTGGGATTAGTGCTGGCCATTCCCGCCATTGGTTTTTCCGTTTACTTCTTTGTTCGCGCCCATAGGATTCGGACGTGAACCAGCCATCCAGGGGAAAAAGGGATACG
>JAWLET010000173.1:0-5898 GCA_041685955.1 Desulfobacteraceae bacterium
TCCCTGCTCTTTTTCTGGTGACGTTTTTTGGCGGCATCCAGTAACTCCTGGTTGATCAAAAGCCTGTCCGGGGCATCTCCCCCGGCCCTCCGGTAGTGTTCATATTGTGCGGTGAGATAGGGCATCTCGGTCAGGACTTCCCGACTGGAATCCTGATGTAAATGGGCGAGACCAATCCCTTCTCTTTTCTGCCTGCCAATGACCTGGGTTTGAGGCGTGTCGAGCATCTTTAATATTCGTTTCGTATGGGAGAGTCCGCACACAAAGAGGACGCGTTCCCCGGTTTTGGATAGCTGCTGAAGGTGGTAGGCCATGGTCTTTTCCCTGAGAATGTCTTCCCTGGAGCCGTTACCGTCCTCTTGTTGTGTGTTCAGGTAGGCCTGACAGTATTTGAAATGGCCGATTTTTTTGACCGTATAGGGGTCGGGCATGGGGGAGAAGTCCAGGGGATATTGCTGGGTGTCCCGGTCAATGAAATGCACGGCTGCACCGGTGGAAAGGGCCAGCCGAATGGCCTCCACTTGCCCGTCAGTGGGCTCCAGAAGGAGGTAAGTAAAGGCCCCGTCACCGTCCTGGTAATAGACCACGGACAACAAGGGGAGCCGGTTTATCCCCTGCAGGATTTTCTCCCGCAGGGTGTGGGGATACTCCACAGCCACATGCTGGGGCGCAAAGGCCTCAAACGCCTCTCGTACGGCCAGTGCGAACTCCATCCGGTTGTGCAGGATGGGGACCATGCGAATGCCGTTGTGCTGGATCTTGTTGTCCTTACACTTCATAGCCCATTTCCGCAAAATAATCCGAGGCCCTTTCATCCAGTATCATGGCCGCCGCTTCCAGCAGATGATGCATCAGGCGCTCCTGTGAAGCATCCAAGGACAGGTCCGCATCCTCTGCCGCCGCCCTTTTCATGGCATATCGCGCGATATTGATCCCATCCCTGACACTGTACCGTTCATTGGCCTCATGGGCGGCCTGGAGAAACGTGACCACATAATCGAGGATCTCGTGATCTGCAAAGGGGAGGTTACGCTTAAGAATTCGCAGTTCCTCCTCTTTTTCCGGAAAGTCAATGTAGATCTGCGGCTGGAGTCTGGAATGGATATACTCGGGAAGTTCGAATGTGCTGGCATCGTCGTTCATGGTGGTGCACAGGCGGAATCCGGGATCGGCCTTGATTTTGATGCCCGCGACCACAGATTCCACATACCGTCGGTTGTCCATCAGGGGGGCGAGTGAGGCCCAGCTTTTCTCGCTCATCCGGTTCCCTTCGTCAATCACCGCCACATCGCCGGTGATCATGGCGGAGACCACGGCGCTGGCCATGTATTTTATCTTTCCATTTTCCGAGATCACCGGGGTCACGATCAGATCCTCGGGACGGGTGTCCATGGTGGCCTGAAACAGGTAGACTGATCGACCCGACACCCTCCCCGCATGATAGGCCAAAGTGGTTTTGCCTACTCCGGGTCTCCCCACCAGCCTGGGGCAGAGGGGGATATCGTCCGGATCGATGACCAGCCATGCCGCCAGGACCTGGGTGATCAATTCCTCCTGGCCCACCCAATTCATGGGTACCTGGTCTGGTTTACTCAAATGGAGTTCCACGCCGTCAATGGTTTCGGTTTTCATAGTCAACCCTTTCCTGGCAATAGATTTTATAACTCGGTAGCCGGTGGTTGGTATTCGGACTTTTTTTCAGCCTGATTCCCATCCCCTGAACTCATATTGAACTATAAACTTAACCAGTTATATTTCTTTTGCAAAGGGGGGAGTTCTATGATAGATGTTTAACAATGAAACCGAACCGGTGGGACGATTATTATGCCCGGAAGGCCAGGGAAGAAAAGTGGCTGGCCCGGTCCGTCTATAAGCTGCAGGAAATCGACAGAAAATTCAAATTAATCCATAATGGCGATCAGGTGCTGGACCTGGGCTGTTACCCCGGCTCATGGTCTCAATACAGTCTCAGAAAGGTGGGTCCCAAAGGGGAGGTGATTGGGATTGATCAAAACCCGCCCCAACACCTTTTTGCTCCCGGCTTCAGGTTTATTCAGGCTGATGTCTTTACTGCCGACCTGGAGTGGCTCTCAGCGGAAATTTCTCTGAGAGATGTGGTGTTAAGTGATTTGGCCCCACCCACCACCGGGATACGAATTAGAGACGAAAGCCGTTCCCTGGTCCTGGCAAGGCGTGCCCTGGAGATCGCCCGAGCCCTTCTGAAACCAAAAGGGCGGTTTTTGTGCAAGATCTTCGAGGGGGAAGACCTTGCGTGGTTTAAGCAGGATTTATCCTCTGATTTCAGGGTTATCCGGAGCTTCAGGCCCAAGGCGACCCGCAAGAAAAGCAGAGAAGTCTATCTTGGGGGGTCGGGATGGATGGGTGTTCAGACTTAAAAGGGCCTTTTGAGCTCTAACCGTAGATCATCAACCGTCAATTACCAGGAGGCAAACCAACCATGTCAGGTCATTCAAAGTGGAGTTCCATCAAGCATAAAAAGGGGGCTGCGGATGCCAAGCGGGGTAAGATTTTTACCAAACTCATAAAAGAGATCACTGTGGCTGCGCGGATGGGCGGCGGTGATCCGGACGGTAATCCCCGCCTGAGGACCGCCATAGCTGCGGCCAAGGCGGAGAACATGCCCAAGGAGAATATTGATAGGGCGGTCAAAAAAGGGACCGGTGAACTGGAAGGCGTATCTTACGAGGAAACAAACTACGAGGGATATGGGCCCGGGGGCGTGGCCGTGCTCATAGAATGCCTTACCGACAACAAAAACCGGACCGTAGCAGATGTGAAACACCTCTTTGAGCGGTATGGCGGGAACCTGGGGGAACCCGGATGTGTGGCTTGGATGTTTGAGAAAAAAGGCCTGATCGTGCTGGACAAGGATAAAGTGAATGAGGATGAGCTCATCAATCTCGCACTGGAGGCCGGTGCCGAGGACGTGACCGAGGAGGAGACCGAATTCGAGGTAACAGTAACGCCGCAGGATTTTGAAGCGGTAAAGAAGGCCCTTGATGATGCAAACCTTCCCTATACGGTGGCGGAGATCTCCATGATCCCCCAGAACGTGGTCAAGTTGGAGGGGAAAAAGGCGCAGCAGATGCTCACCCTGACCCAGGCCCTTGAAGACCATGATGATGTCAGTCATGTGTATGCCAACTTTGAGATACCTGATGAGGTCATGGAGGCCTTGGGCTGATGCTGGTGCTGGGGGTGGATCCCGGCTCAAGGGTGACAGGCTTTGGTCTGGTGGAAAAAAGGGAACGTACGACAACCTACATCCATTCCGGTATTATCAGATCCCCTGCGAAAATTGAGTTTTACAAGCGAATCCATCGGATATTTGAGTCCATGGTGGATATTATCCACCAGTACCATCCCGGGGAGATGGCCATAGAAGACCAGTTTTATGCCAAAAATGTAAAAAGCGCCCTCAAGTTGGGACATGCCAGGGCCGCGGCATTGATTGCTGCGGCCCAATGCGGTATCTCCCTGTTTGAATACACCCCTCTGGAGGTCAAAAAGGCGTTGGTGGGATATGGCCGGGCCGAGAAAGAACAGGTCCGGGAGATGGTGAAGGTGATCCTGGGGATTCGAGAACAGCCCCCCCTGGATGCCTCGGACGCCCTGGCCGTGGCCATATGCCATTGCAACTGGTCCCGGTTTGAGCGTATCCGGGAGCGTTCAAAGTAAGCGCCCTTCATGAGATGGGGAATCAAATAGGTGTATAAGGGGAATGGGGTTTAGGGTCAACCGATGATTGCTTATCTGACCGGATCATTACTCAAAAAGGACCCCCAGTCGGTTGTTGTGGATGTGGGCGGCGTGGGCTATGAGGTTTTCATCCCCATCTCCACGTTTTATGCCCTTCCTGATGAGAATGACGGGGTGCGCCTTAAGATTTACACCCATGTGAGAGATGATGCCCTGGTGCTGTTCGGTTTTCAGACTACCCTGGAAAAGGATCTGTTCGGGATGCTGATTTCGGTTTCCGGAATCGGTCCCAGGCTGGCGGTGAACATTCTTTCAGGGATGGGGCCGCAGGACCTTTTGCATACCATTGCCCGGGGGGATGCAGTCCGGCTCCAGGCCATCCCGGGCGTGGGGAAGAAAACAGCCGAGCGAATCGCCCTGGAACTCAAGGATCGGGCATTGAAGGCCGTAAAAGACAAGGATATGCCCTCAGTGTCCATGCCTGACAGGGGAGATAAGGCCGTGGTGGACGATACCCTCTCTGCCCTGGTCAACCTGGGATATTCGACTCGATCGGCAAATGCCGCCATTGACAAGGCTCGGGCTCGACTCACAGAAGTAAGCCTGGAGTCTTTGATCAGAGAGGCCTTGACCCTTCTGGCCTGATGGGATTGCCATGCAAGAAAGAGTCATTGACCCTGAACCCAAGCCAGAGGAAATACCCGAGGAGATCAGCCTCAGACCCCATACCCTTGACGAATATGTGGGTCAGAATGAACTGAAGCGGAATCTGAGGGTGTTTGTCCAGGCGGCAAGGGCGCGCTCCGAGGCCCTGGATCATGTGTTGTTCCACGGAAGCCCGGGACTGGGTAAGACCTCTTTGGCCCATATCATTGCCCGGGAACTCAACGTGGATATAAAGGTCACCTCCGGCCCGGTCATAGAAAAGCCGGGCGACCTGGCCGCCATACTCACCAGCCTTCCACCCAAAAGCGTCCTCTTTATTGATGAAATTCACCGGTTGAACCATGTGGTGGAAGAGATCCTGTACCCGGCCATGGAAGATTACGAACTGGATATCATTGTGGGACAGGGGCCTTCGGCCAGGAGCATGAAAATCCCCCTTCCCCCCTTTACCCTGGTGGGCGCCACCACCCGTACAGGGCTGTTGACCCCGCCCTTGCGGGACCGGTTCGGGGTCATCCTGAGAGTCGATTTCTATTCTCCGGACGAACTCCAGAAGATCATCAGTCGATCGGCCAGACTGCTCCGGATTCCCACCCAGGATGAAGGGGCGCACGAAATCGCCAAAAGGGCGCGCGGCACCCCCAGGGTGGCCAATCGGCTCCTGAGGCGGGTTCGTGATTTTGCCCAGGTGGAGGCCGATGGGGTCATTACACGTGAAGTGGCCGGCAACGGCCTGGACATGCTGGAAGTGGATGACAAGGGTCTGGACAAGATGGACCGGTTGATCATGCGTACCATTATCCGGAAATTCGACGGTGGACCCATCGGTTTGAACAGCCTCTCCGCGGCGGTGGGAGAGGAAAAGGATACGCTTGAAGATGTCTATGAACCCTTTCTCATCCAGAGCGGGTTTATCAAACGGACCCCACAGGGGAGGGTGGCCACAAGGCTGGCCCATCTTCACCTGAAGCTGGAAGCGGCATACCCGGAAGACCCAGCCCAGGAAAAACTCTTTTGAGGGCTTTTCCGGGTACTTGATAAGCCACCCCAAAGCGCGGTGTATGATGATGCGGAGCAAACCATTGGCCTTGATTCTAAAGAGATGCGGCCCGGCACACAGGACCTTCAATGCCATCCCGGCATTCAAAACAGAATGTAGGGCGACCTTTCCCGGCGCCATTCGGGTCTCCACTGATGGATCTGTCAACTACTGGTTGCTGGTCTGTGCCATTTTGCTGCTTATTGTCATTTTCGGGGCCCCCCTCATATACCGTCTTCTGGATTCGGGGAAATGGTCCAGCAGTATTTCAAGCCATTTCCCGGCTCAGGAGGATGTCTCACATGAAGGACCCCGGATTACTGAAAAGATAGCCCAAAGTCCTCAACTTCCCGCAACGCCCGTGGAGAAGGGCCTAACAGGCAAGGTGGCGGACAATACGCTGTCCATGTTTTCCCTTTCAGAAATTCCTGAAGAGGGCCTACCTTTTGAAGGTGATACTCATAAAAGTGAGG
>JAWLET010000174.1:0-5862 GCA_041685955.1 Desulfobacteraceae bacterium
GATGCCTCTGAATTCGACATGGGACCGCCTGGAAAAACGCCTGGGGTATCGGTTCAGGGATTCCAGCCTCCTGGTTCAGGCCTTCTGTCATGCCTCTTATGTCAACGAGCACCCCGAATCTGGATTCAAAGACAATGAGCGGCTGGAGTTTTTAGGGGATGCGGTCCTTGATCTGGCGGTCAGCACCCTCCTCATGGAGGCCTTTGGCGAGGCCCCCGAAGGGGAGTTGTCCAAGTTCAGGGCCTTGGTGGTGGATGAGCCCGGTCTATACGAGATCGCCCTGGGGCTGGGGCTGGGGGAATATCTCCTTTTGGGACGGGGTGAGGATCAGGGACGAGGCAGGGAAAAGCCCTCCATCCTGGCAGATACCATGGAGGCGGTGGTGGGGGCGATCTATCTCGACGCCGGGTTCGATCCGGCCCTGAAGATCATCGAGCGGCTTTTTTCCTCCATACTGGCGCGTGTGGATGCCCGGGAGCTGGTCCATGACTTTAAGAGCCTCCTTCAGGAGTTCACCCAGCAGGCCTGGAAGACCCTGCCCAACTACCGGTTGCTGGAAGAATCAGGCCCGGCCCATGATAAAAGGTTCAAGGTGGCACTGTATCTCAGAGGCCAAGAGATTGCACAAGGAGAGGGAAGCAGCAAAAAAGAGGCCGAACAGAAGGCGGCAAAGCAGGCCTTTTTATCCCTGAAAGAACCTTGAAGCCCCTCATCATACCCATTTTCATCCCCCACAGAGGATGCCCTCATCGATGTGTTTTCTGTGAACAGCATACCATCACCGCCCGGAAAGGTCAGCGTACGGAACCGGCCCATGTCGCGTCGGTTTTGAAGCAGGCCGTTGCTTCAGCGCGTTTTGATGTGAGAAGAAATCCCGAAGCGGCCTTTTATGGGGGGACCTTCACCGGGCTTTCAAAAAGGGAGATGACTGAACTTCTAAAGGCGGTTAAGCCTTTTATGGACGATGGCCTGATTCGGTCCATCCGGGTGTCAACCCGGCCGGATGCGCTGGACCCAGAACGTCTGAAAGTGCTGAAGTCCCAGGGGGTGCAGACGGTTGAACTCGGGGTTCAGAGTATGAATGATGAGGTCCTCGGGTATTCCCAGCGGGGGCATACCTCCCGGGACAGCGTCCGGGCGGTCCAGACCCTGAAGGAGGCGGGTTTTCGGGTGGGGATTCAGCTCATGCCCGGTCTTCCCGGGGATTCAGAAGGTGTTTTTGCAGAGACCGTGCAATCGGTCCTGCGGCTTGCGCCGGATATGGTCAGACTGTATCCGGCGGTGGTCATCAGAGGGACCCCACTGGCCCATATGTATGCACAAGGGAGGTACCGGCCATTGACATTGGACGAGGCTGTCCATTGCTGTATGGACGCCACCCTCCGCTTTGAAACCCGGCATATTCCGGTCATCCGGATCGGACTGCACGGGTCTCCTTCTTTGGTTGAAGAAGGACAGATCGTGGCCGGTCCGTGGCACCCGGCGTTCGGGTTTCTGGTGCGCTCGGCCATCCATCATGCGAGGATAGGGTCGGATTTACCCCGGCCGGGGACGGCCGAGCGCATCAGGCTGTTTGCACCCCAACGGGAAATCGCCCTCCTCCGGGGTCATCAAAACATTGGCATTCGGGCGGTTGAGCATAAGACCGGATCCGAGGTGGTGGAAATCATACCGGATGAAGCGGTCCCCAAGGGCCGGGTCAGGGTGGAGACGGCATGAGGTTTCGTTCCGGTTTTATAGGGATTGTGGGTCCGCCCAACGTGGGAAAGTCCACGCTGTTGAACCGAATCTTAGGGACAAAGGTGGCCATCGTGTCTCCCAAGCCCCAGACCACAAGGACCCGGATTGTCGGTGTATTCAATGCCGAGCACTGTCAGATGATATTCATGGACACCCCGGGCATTCACAGAACCAAAACCGCCCTTCACGAGAGCATGGTGGAATCGGCATTGGCCGCCTTTCATGAGGTGGATATTCTGGTCTTGATGATTGAGGCGGATGGTGGGGACGATCCGGGAATGACGACTATTTTCAGGGCACTGAACGGATTGAAAAAATCATGCCTTTTGGTCATCAACAAAATTGACAGGATGTCCAAGGAAAAACTCCTCCCGCTGATGGACGCTTACCGCAAGAAATATCCGTTTGATGCCATTGTTCCTGTCTCCGCCCTGAAAGGGGATGGAGTAAACATCCTGCTTGAGGAATTGGAGCACAGGCTGGCCCCCGGACCTCAGCTCTTTCCCCCGGACATGCAGACCGACCAGTCAGAACAGGGTTTGATTGCAGAGGTGATTCGGGAGAAGATCTATACCCATATGAAAAAGGAACTCCCCTATTCTGCCGCGGTGACGGTTGAAGGCGTGGTGGATCCGTCTCATAAGGACCTCCTTTCGGTTTCCGCCCTGATCCATGTGGAGACGGAGTCCCAGAAGGGGATGTTTATCGGACGCGGCGGTAAAACCATCAAAGCCATAGGCCGTTCGGCCCGGATGGAACTGGAGGAGATTTTTGATGTCAAGGTCTATCTCGATCTGAGGGTGAGGGTGGAAAAGCACTGGTCTAAGGATACCAGGGCCCTGAGGCGGCTGGGTTATTGATGCCAAAAAAAAACCAACCCCCGAAGCAGGGGGTTGGTTTTTTAGGAGGAAAGAGTAATAAAGTGGTGTTTCACTTTGACTGACTATTACTGCAAGAGGCTTGCCAAACTTGGCCGGGACTGCAAAATTATTTTTAACCTATTGTTTTTTCAGGCATTTTTTCGTTTCTTGCCATTTCGGTCGGCCTGCCAACTCCTACAGGAAGTACAATATGTTGTACCGGGCAGGATGTCGTAGATCGAACTTTTGTTGTAAGTTATTGAGGTTGTTGGATAAATATGGGTACATGATATTTTACCGTTATACCGTGATATTGTACTTCTTCATTTTATGCTGGATCAGGCTTTTGGTGATGCCCAAGTTTTCTGCGGCGTGGGCCTGAATATTGTTGCACTGGATCAAAGCCCGGCGGATCAGCTTCTCTTCTATCTGCTCCAGGGCCTTGGGCAAGGGCACATGGGATGGAATAAAGGGTTCCACTTCAATGCGGGTTTCCTCGCTTCTCAGTTCTTCCGGCAGATCGTCCACGGTGATCAATCCGCCTGAGTGCAGGACCACCGCCCTTTCGATGGTGTTTTCCAACTCTCTGACGTTGCCCGGCCATCCATAAGCGTAGAGTGCCTTCCAGGCCTCGGGCGCCAACCGAATGGTATGGGCGTCTTCATCTCCCTTGTATTTTTCAATAAAATGCTTTACCAGCAGGGGTATGTCATCGGGTCTCTCCCGCAAAGGGGGCACCTCGATATTGATGACATTGAGCCGATAGTAGAGATCTTCTCGAAAGCTTCCTCCAGCCACATCCTCTTTGATGTTCCTGTTGGAGGCGGAGATGACCCTGACATTCACCCGGATGGGTCGCGTACCGCCGACCCGTTCAAACTCCATCTCCTGCAGGACCCGCAAGAGCTTCACCTGTAACGAAGGCGGCATCTCTCCTACCTCATCCAAAAAAAGGGTTCCCTGATCCGCCAGTTCGAACCGGCCTTTTTTCATGGCCACCGCTCCGGTGAAGGCCCCTTTTTCATGTCCGAATAGCTCGCTTTCCAGAAGGGTTTCGGTGAGCGCTCCGCAGTTGATGGATATAAATGGGCGGTGTTTTCTCGGACTCTGGTAGTGCACGGCCTTGGCAATGAGTTCTTTTCCGGTTCCGGATGGACCCGTGATGAGCAGGGAGGCCGTGGATGAGGCCACCTTGTCAATGAGGTCGTAGACCTTCAACATGGGTTTGCTTTTGCCCACCATATTTCCGTACTTGAACCGATCTGAAAGGGCCTGGGTCAGCAGCCGGTTCTCCTTGATCAGCCGGTAATTTTCCAGGGCCTTTTTGATGGTCAGCTTCAGCTGCTCATTTTCAAATGGTTTTTGAATGTAGTCGTAGGCGTTCTTTTTCATGGCCTCTACAGCCATTTCGATGGTCCCATAGGCGGTCATCATGATGACCGGGAGGTCCGGCTTTATCTGTTTGCATTCCTCCAATAGGGCCATGCCGTTCATCCCGGGCATTTTCATGTCGGTGATCACCAGGTCCACATCCGCCTCCCGCACCGTTTCCAGGGCGGCCAGGGCGGATTGGGCCGTAATGATCTCGTAGCCCTCTCCGCTGAGCAGGGCTTCAAGGACCACGAGATAATTTTTTTCATCATCCACGATGAGGATTGTTTCCATTGCTGTTTGCTCCGTTGTTGCGTGATGCAGGAATCATGGCCAGGGGGGCCCTTTCAATGCCCCGTCTTTAGCCGGGACGGCGCCGAAATTCAATCCGAGGATCGGGGTAACTTGATGATCACGGTGGTCCCTGAACCGTGCCCTCCGCCGTCGCCTGTCTGTGTGCTTTCGATCCATATCTCCCCGCTGTGCGCTTCAATAATGTTTTTTACAATGGAAAGGCCCAGACCACTTCCCTTATCCTTGGTACTGAAAAAGGGATCGAATATCTTGCTGCGGTTTTCGGCTTTGATCCCCGATCCGGTATCTTGGATCCGGATGACATAGGCATCCGTTTCTTCAGTCACTTCCACGGTCAAGGCCCCGCCGGTTTCCATGGATTGCAGGGCATTAACATAGATATTCAAAAAGGACCGATAGAGGAGTTGGGGATCGCCTCTCAGTGGCAGGGGTTGATGGTTCCAATTGCTGTTAATGGAGATTTGGTGCTTTTCAGCCTCCGGCTTGAGGAAACGAAGCCCCTTTTTCAGGATCTCGTCCAGATGGCAGGGCTGAAAATTGGGTTTCTGAGGCCTGGCAAAGTCCAGAAATTCGGTAACAATATTGTTGAGCCGGCTGGATTCTTCTATGATCAGTCCGGATAAGCGGGCCTGGGCTTCGTCCGCCTTGGGCATTCCCTGCAGGAGTTCCGCCGTACTCCGGATAATCCCTAAGGGGTTTCTGATTTCGTGGGACACCCCCGCCACCATCTGACCCAGAGCTGCCAATCGTTCCGTATGGTTAAGCTGGGCCTCCAGTTCCCGCTGCGCCCTCGCCCGTTGATCAATTATACGTTCCGCCTTGTGCACAATCAATAAAAGGGCCACAAATATAAGCGCCATAATGAGGATGGAAAGGCCGAATATGATATACTGCAATCTGACGATAGACTCGTATTCCCGGCTCAAATCCTGAATGAGCTCGAACACGCCGCCAATGTCTCCCTTTTCTCCGGTAAACGGGTCGACCCCTCGAAAGGGGATAAAGGTCTGGAATTTTTTTTCGCCCCCCATTGCATCAATGCCCAGGCCCCACAGATCATCCCCGGCGGATACCAAGCGGGAAGAGTGCTCGCCTTCAATGGCCCGTTTATATCCCAGGCTCTTTTTTACCCGTTTGCCGATCAGGTCCGGATCGGTGCTGTAGGCGATGACCCCGGTGCCGGTTTCATAAATATTGACCAGATCGATGTTAAAGCTATGAATGGTGTTTTTGACGATTCGATCCATCCATTCATACTGGTTTTTTTCCCTGAGCCGGATTTTGCCGTACCTTGCGGTGACGGGGAGGACAAAATTCTGGAATACCTGATGACTGAGATTTTCTCCTAAAAGGAGTGCATAGTTTTCATAACTCTTCATCAGGATATCCTTGGCCTGCTGGGAGATCACCATGGAGAAGGGAAAACTGAAGATAATGAGTACAATAAAGCTTGCATAGGCAAAAAACTTTACCAGCCTGAACTGTCTTCCCTTGGATGGGCTCTTTGGTTGTGCAGGGGTCATATGATTGGTTTATCTCATGGATTGTGATATTTTTCAAGGAGGTGGGAGAAGAG
>JAWLET010000175.1:0-1263 GCA_041685955.1 Desulfobacteraceae bacterium
AGCCGGCACGGTAATGGATCAGCCAAAGCCGGGGGATTTTTCCTCCGGCTTTTTGCTGTCACCAGAACAGCGACGGCCAATAGCAGGCAGCGAACAATGAGCAGGAAGGATAAAGCAATAGGTCTTGGCATTCCAAGTCAAGAGTCCTTTGTGCAAAAAAAAATACATTGGCCGTGAATAATCTCCAAACAAGCTTACGTCTACATCCACGAATTTTACGGGCCCGCCTACCCTACCCGATCTTGGGCCACAGCAGTAACAGCAGGATCCCGGCCGCAATGGACAGCGAAAAGGAGAAAAGGATCTTCTTGAACAGACTTCTGGAGCCCAAGACGCCCACAATGGCCCCCTTGAACACCAGGTTGGACAACGCCCCCACCAGGATCATCCGACACCCCGTATCCAGGTTGAGTCGTTCGGAGTTGATAAGGTTAATAACCGACAGGGTGATAGCATCCATGTCCGTCAACCCGGAAAGGCCGGCCACCAGATAAAGCCCCTTGTCACTGAAATGCTCCTTGGCAACGGCCACCGCAAAAAGCACTGCCACATAGAGTACCCCGAAAATAACGGCCGCCTTCAGATTGGACGGGTCTTCATCCGGAAGCAATACTCTTTTCTGGTGGAGGCCCGTAACATACAAGAAGATACAAATGGACCCCATGACCAGCACCATAATGATAAGCAGCGGGGCAAGGTGGGGCAGAATTTCAGGGCCGACCACAAGCACCTCCAGGCTGACTCGAAAAAAGACAATGGTGGAGGCGATCATGATGACGATGGCCCCCAAGGCACCTGTATTCGGCTGTTTTGAAGACACCCGCGCGTGACTGACCGTGGTGGCCGTACTGGAAATGATCCCTCCAAGGACACCGCTTAATAAGGTCCCCACTCGGGATCCCAGTAATTTATAGCTCATATAGCCGCCCACACTGATTCCCACGATGAGCACCACCATGAGCCAGGTATGAAACGGGTTGAACACGTGGTAAGGACCATAGGTCTTATTGGGCAGAATGGGGAGAATCACCAGAGCCAGAAGGGTCAGTTGAATGATGGATCGGATCTCTCGTTCGCCGATTTGCTGTACAAAGGCGTGAAGGGGCTGTTTCCACTGGAGCAGGACCGCCACGCATCCCCCCATCACAACGGCGAGGGGCACCTGGTCCAGTGCCAACAGGGCCCCCACCACGTACATCAACAAGGTGGCCGTGTTGGTGGTAATCCCCGGTATGGTTTCACCGGCCCGAAATTTGATAACAC
>JAWLET010000175.1:1363-5793 GCA_041685955.1 Desulfobacteraceae bacterium
AAAAGGTTAAATGCCCGGTTTGCGGTTGCGGAGAATGCGACATTGTGAAACCGGGAACGTAAGAATCGCTACACTTTTGCTGCTCAAAAATCAAGGTCGGTATTTCATAAGCCCATACGGTGGCCGGCCCAATGCACATCGTCCTTAGATGAATCATCCGCGGGCAACGATGTTTTAACCTTTGAACCTCTGAACCTTTGAACCTTTAAACGTCAGGAAGATACCAGTTTTGTGAACTCCTTTTCATCCATAATGGTGACGTTTTGGTTCCGGGCCTCGTCATACTTGCTGCCCGGATCCTCACCGGCCACCACATAATCCGTCTCGCCGGTCACACTGGAAGTGGCACGACCCCCCGACGCTTCCACCAGATCCTGGGCTTCCTGTCGCGTATATTCACGGAGCTTGCCCGTGAAAACAAAGGTTTTTCCTTCCAAGGGTCGGGCTTCTCTTCCGGCCTTCATCTCCTGGACCTCTACTCCGGCCTCTTCTAAGCTGCTCAATACCTGACGATTTTCTTTTTGCGCAAAAAATTCGGTGACGCCGGTTGCGATTTCAGGCCCGATCTCCGGAATGCGCTCGATGGCCGTTTTATCCGCCTTCTTCAAGTTTTGAAGGCTTCTGAAGTTTTGGGCCAAAATCTGAGCCACTCGCCGGCCCACATGTCGGATCCCCAGGGCAAACAGGAAACGATCCAGCCTGGGTTTCTTGGTCTTCTGTATGGCCTCGTACAGTTGCCCGGCCGATTTTTCAGCAAATCCATCCAGTTTCAGCAAATCGCCCCTGCCAAGCCGATACAGCCCGGAGATATCTTTTACCAAACCTTTTTTAAACAGGTCTGCGGCGGTCTTCTCCCCCAGTCCTTCGATATTGAGGGCTTCCCGGGATGCATAATGGATGATACCGCCGATAATCTGGGGCGGGCACTTCAAGCGGCCGGAACAGAAATAATAGGCCCCTTCTTTATACACCCGGGCCCCGCATGCCGGACACGCATCAGGCATGGAAAAGGGTTTTTGACGTTTCTTCCCGGGTTCCTTGACCCGCTCCATCACCTCTGGAATCACATCCCCGGCCCTGGCCACTCTTACCTTGTCCCCGCATCGGACGTCCTTTTTTTTCACCTCGTCCTCATTATGCAAAGTGGCCCGGCTCACCGTGACCCCTCCCACATCCACGGGCTGAAGCAGGGCCACCGGGGTCAACACCCCGGTTCTTCCCACCTGTACCACGATATCTTCCAAGGTGGTAATCTCTTCTTTGGGGGGAAATTTCCAGGCAAAGGCCCAGCGCGGGCTGCGCTGGCGTACCCCGAGCTGTTCCCGCTGTTCATAGCGATCCAGCTTGATCACGATACCGTCGATATCATATTCAAACTCATCCCTTTGTTCAGCAAGCCGCTCATGGTAGGTACGGATGTCTTTGAGGCTCTCCGCCCTGGTATTATGGTTATCTGTTTTGAGCCCCCACCGGGGAAGTCGTTTTAAATCGTCCCAATGGGAGGCCGGTTGATGGTCATTTATATACAGGATCTCATAGAAAAGGATGTCCAGGGGCTTATCCGCCACATGCTGGGGATCCAGCTGTCGCATGGTGCCTGCAGCTGCATTGCGGGGATTGGCAAAAGGCTCTTCCCCGTTTTCAATCCGCCGTTTGTTGAGGCGCTGAAATCCATTTTTAGGCATAAACACCTCCCCGCGAACAGAGAGGAAAACAGGGACATCATTTTCCTTTCGAAGACGCAGGGGAACCGAGCTGATGGTCTTTACATTATGGGTAATGTCCTCGCCCACCTTTCCATCCCCCCGGGTAGCGCCATACTTGAGCGCCCCTTCCTCGTACACCAGCTCTACGGAAAATCCGTCAAACTTGGGTTCGAGCACAAAGGTGGTTTGGGTCCCCTTGGTATTACGTTTGATAAAATCATAGAAATTTTCAACCGCTTCCAGGTCCAGGGCCGCGTTCAGGCTGAGCATGGGTGCGGTATGATCTGCCTTCTTTAATTCACTGACCGGTGTTGCACCCACCCGCTGTGTGGGAGAGGTGTCGGACTGCAGTTCCGGAAAGGCCTTCTCCAGTTCTTGAAGCCGATGGAACAGTTTATCGTACAGGGCATCGGAAATTTCGGGCTGGTTTTTTATATAATAGAGGTGATCGTGGTAGTCGATACCCTCTCTCAAGGCATCCACTTCCTTGCGGGCCTCTGATTTGCTCATTTTTTGGATATCCCTAAATGTCCGGGGCGGATTTTTTTTGAAATCCATACCGCGCTCTTCTTTTAGACAGGTTCCAAGGTTCAGGGGTTCAGGGGTTCAGGGGTTCAGGGGTTCCAAGGTTCAGGGGTTTAGAGGTTCAGAAGTTGAACCCGGAACCTTTGAACCTCCTCCCTATTTCCGTTGCAGCAGCTTCTTCAGGTCCTTCCAACTGTGGGTATTGAGTACGTCCCCTGCTTCCAGCCATCCTCTCCTGGCCTGGTTGACGCCAAAGCGCATGAAATCAAGATCCGACAGACTGTGAGCATCGGTGGAGATCGCCAACTTGAGGTCCATCTCCTTGGCCATCTTACAGTAGGGATCCGATAGGTCCAATCGATCCGGATGGGCATTGATTTCCATATAGCACCCCCGGTCAACAGCTGCCTCCATAATTTTTTCCAAATTCACCTCCATGGGTTTGCGCTCATTGATAAGCCGGCCGGTGGGATGGGCCAGAATATTGAAATAGGGATTGTCCATGGCCCGAAGAATCCGTTCAGTCTGCTTGTGTTGGGGTAAATTCTGTTTGTAGTGCACTGCGCAAACCCTCAGGTCCAGCTCCTTTAAAATCTCATCAGGCAGATCCAGGGACCCGTCTTCTAAAATATCCACCTCGATTCCCTTAAGTACCCGGATGCCTTCCAATTTGTCATTGAGTTTGTCGATGGCCTTGATCTGTTTTGCAAGCCGTTCGGCATTCAATCCCTTGGCCATGGTGACCTTTTTGGAATGATCGGTAACGGCCAGATATTCGTAGCCACGTTCTTTGGCCGCCTGTACCATGGCTTCCAGGCTGTGATGGCCGTCTGTGGCCTTGGTATGGCTGTGCAGATCCCCGCGAATGTCTTTGAGTTCTATAAGGTGGGGCAACTCACCCTTTTGGGCCGCTTCCACTTCGCCGCGCCCCTCCCGCAACTCCGGTTCGATATAGGAGAGGCCCACCTGGTCGTAGACCTCCTGTTCTGTTTTTCCGGCAATCCGTTTATCCCCTTTAAATACGCCGTATTCGTTTATCTTGAGCCCTTTTTGTGTTCCGATTTTACGGACTGCAATATTATGGTTCTTGGATCCGGTGAAATAGTGCAGGGCCGCCCCATAGCTGACCTGGGGCAAGACCCTCAGGTCCACTTGCAGACCCGAACGCAGGACCACGGTGGAACGGGTGGTTCCCTTGGACACCACCTTGCGGACGTCTTCATACCGGACAAAGCGGTCCATAACCTTGGATCCTGTTTTGCAGGTCACCAAAATATCCAGATCCCCTACGGTTTCTTTTTTGCGCCTGAAACTGCCGGCCACGATAATCTGTTTAAGCCCCTTTGTTTTTTTCAAATAGGCAACAAGGGGTTCAGCTCTCTGTTCTGCTTCCAACAGTTTGATACGGGCCTGGCTGCCGTTCATTTGCTGGAGCTCTTCCAGGATTTGTTGTTCAGTCTTCTGCCCAAAGCCTTCCAGATTCTGAACCTTTCCGCTTTCAGCGGCCGCTTTCAATTCCTTTAAATTGCGGATACCCAGTTCCTGATGCAGGGCCTTGACGCGCTTGGGGCCCAGTCCGCTCACATTCATCAACTGGTTCAGCTCCGACGGCGTCTCTCTCTCGGTCTCCTGGAGTTGAAACAAGGTCCCTGTTTCCACAATCTCCCTGATTTTTCCCGCCAGGTCCTTTCCGATACCCGCGAGTTCGGACAAGTCCTTGTTTTCATTTATCATATCGGCCACATTCCGAGGCAGACTTGTAACCGTTCGGGCTGCATTGCGATAGGCCCGAACCCGAAACGGATTGGCGCCTTGAATATCCAGCAGGTCTGCTAATTTATTGAACGTATCTGCAACGTCCGCATTTTGAACCGGCATATTTTATCCCTTTATGCTGATGTTCCGAACTGATTGAAACAGGTCACAGCTCCCGATTTTGGGACTATTTTTTCTGGCATTGAGGACAAAAATAGGCGGTTCGTCCCCCGATCCTGGCTTTTTCGATTTTTCCGCCACATTCCGGACATACCCTGTCCCCATGCCGATGGGGAATAATAAAGGATGCAGGAAAGCGATCCGGATCGGCCCGCGCCTCTATGGCTGCTTTAAGGACGTGGCGCATCTCGGAATACAGGCGTTTTATGTCCTTTTCACTCAGCTCTTTGCTTTGGGTCCCGGGATGTATGCCTGTCTGAAACA
>JAWLET010000176.1:0-5774 GCA_041685955.1 Desulfobacteraceae bacterium
CTCAATGAGGATGCCGTCTGCACCCGCAGCCAGGGCCGCAAGACACATGGGCGAAATGATGCTCAATCGTCCGGTGGCGTGCGACGGGTCTACGATGATGGGAAGGTGAGAGATTTCCTTGATGGACGGCACGATGCTGAGGTCAAGCGTGTTCCGGGTGTAGGTTTCAAAGGTTCGTATGCCCCGCTCACATAAAATGACATGGGGGTTTCCGCCCGCAAGAATATACTCCGCACAATTCAACCACTCTTTGAGGGTTGAGTTCATGCCTCGTTTCAACAACACCGGTTTTTCAACCTTTCCCACCTCGTTGAGGAGAGAAAAGTTTTGCATATTTCGCGTCCCGATCTGGAGGACGTCGGCGTATTCGCAGACCCAGGACACATCCCGGGGATCGGTGACTTCGGTTACAATGGGAAGACCGGTCTCCTGCCTGGCCTTTTCCAGGATTTTTAGGCCCTTGAGTCCCAGCCCCTGGAAGTCATAGGGCGACGTCCTGGGTTTGAAGGCGCCGCCCCTCAGCATGTTCGCCCCTGCCGCTTTTACCTGGCGAGCCGTCTCTAAGGTCTGCGTCTCGCTCTCCACGCTGCAAGGGCCTGCAATCACGATAAAGTCCTGCCCCACTTTTACATTATGTACCGCAATCACTGTTTTCCTGTCCTTGTCGCCGTTTTTTGCCGTTAGTCTTAAATGATCCATTTTTCTCTCAGCCTCCGGAGCCTCTCTTTTTGGGGTGAAAAATAAAAAAAGCCATGGCCGGTTGGGTCCGTCCATGGCTTCTGCTTCCAAATCTCTGTTACGCCATGGGCGGACCTGTTCCCCAAAGGAAAGAATAATAAAAGCCATACCAGCAAAGAGTAGAGAAACCGTAAATCCTCATGTTATGGACCTCAGTCATTACCCGCTTCGGGTAATGCCGCCCTTGCCCGCAAAAAATGGTCAGCCAATACAATCCGGACCATGGCCTCCAGCACCGGGACAATGCGGGGGACGGCCGATGTATCGTATCTTCCGGTCAGAGTGAGCTCGGATGTTTGTCCGGTTCGATTTATGGTATGCTGTTGCTTGGGTATGGAAGGAACGGGCTTTACTGCAGCCCTCAGGACGATGTCGTCGCCGTTGGATATGCCTCCCAAGATCCCCCCGGCCCTGTTGGTTTCAAACCCCTGCGGGGTAATAGGGTCATTGTTTTCCGATCCCTTGAGTCGTGCTGCCTCAAATCCGGCCCCGATCTCCACGCCTTTTACCGCACCCACCGACATGAGGGCCTTGGTTAGATCCGCGTCCAGCTTATCAAACACGGGTTCCCCGAGACCAGGGGGACATCCCTGAACCCGTATCTCCACCACGCCTCCGATGGAATCTCCGTTCTTCCTGGCCTCTTTGAGTGCAGCGGCCATGTTTTCGGCCGCGATGGCATCCGCACAATGACATGGGTTTTTGTCTATGATATCAGGGTGAAAGGTTTCAGCCTTGATGCCGCCCAGTTCCAGGGTATATGCCAGTACCTGTAAACCGCTTGGCTTCAGGACCTTTTGGGCCACAGCACCCGCGGCCACTCTGGCCGCGGTCTCCCGGGCCGAGGACCGGCCCCCGCCTTTGAAATCAAAATGGCCGTATTTTCTGAAGTACGTATAGTCGGCATGGCCGGGCCGAAACAAGTGACGCAACACGGTATAGGGTTTGCTGTCTGCATCTTTATTTCTTATGAACAGGCTGATGGGGGCGCCTGTGGTCCGGCCCTCAAAAACGCCTGATAAAATCTCCACATGATCGGTTTCATTCCGGGGAGAGTCCAAGCTGTTTCGTCCGGGTCTGCGTCGCGCCATGTCCTTTTCAAAGTCTTCCGGTGACAGGCGGATCATGGACGGGCAGCCGTCAATCACCACGCCTATCCCTTGTCCATGGGATTCACCGTATGTGGTTACCCTGAACATCTCTCCCAATGTGTTGCCGCCCATATCCAACTATCCCTTTCTCCAAGTAACCTGGCAAGATGATCCGTAATAAGCCCCGAGATGTCCTCAACTGACCGGTGGGTGGTATCCACTGTTAGATCAGAAGCCTTTTCATAAAAAGGAGTTCTTTCCCGTAACAGGTCCGCTATCTCATCCAGTGGGTCCGTGCCTGTCAAAGAGGGCCGGCACGGTTTCGAGTTACGGTCTTTTGCCATGCGCCCTTTGAGCACTGCTGCATCGGCCTGTAGCCAGATGATGAAGCCGGTTTTCCTTAGGTGTTTCATGTTGTCCTCCTCCATCACCGCGCCGCCCCCCGTTGCGATGATCCGGTCGCACCCGGTGGAGATCTCTCGTATCACCTGTGATTCAAGGGTCCGGAAATGGTCCCATCCTTGCCTGAGCACCAGGGTCTCAATGGTGTACCGGGCCCGCTTTTCTATGCACATGTCCGTGTCCACGAACTGCCTTCTCAATTTTTGGGCAAGGCGTCTGCCCACCGAGCTTTTGCCGCTGCACCTGTGGCCTATGAGGACGATATTCCTGTGGTCAATCCTTTGAGCTTCGCTCATCACTGTCTGATTCCTGTTTTTTCTTTGCGCATAAAAAAAGCCGTGGGCGTTTTGACCGCCCACGGCTTCGAATGACAAAACAAATCTCAATCAATCCATGGGCAGACCTCTCCTCCAGAGATAGAAATAAAAATAAAAGCGCTGCCAGGATCGATTGAGTAACATCATTTGCTGAACTCCCTTGGTCTAACGAAGTGTTTCAGGCTTATAAATTAAGTTCCCCTCTGTTGTCAAGAAAAAGTTTTGCGGGCCCAATTTTTTTCTTGACATTTTCCTCAGAGCATATTAAACAGCCTGCCATGGATTTTGAATACAACATATGTTTCGCCCTGTTTTTGAAAAACTGGTGGCGGCACTGCCCGATCAGGGAGGTGTGCCCGCCAAGGTAGCATTCACATAGAATCTCAAACCGTGGGGCGCTTCCCGTAAGCTCCCACGGTTTTTTTTGTGCTTTTTCCATCCAAATAGAGGCCGTGGGGCTTGAATCCCCACGGCCTTTTTTTATTGGGAGCAATACGATGGATACAAAGCCTTCACGTAAAGAGTTTAAGCAGTTTTCAAAAAACGGGAATCTGATTCCCGTGTACAAAGAATTCCTGGCCGACACGGAGACGCCCATTTCGGCCTATCTGAAAATCCAGGACAAGTCCTGTTCCTATCTCCTGGAGAGTGCCGACAACGGCCATGGAGTGGGACGGTACAGCTTCATCGGATACCGGCCGCTGATTACGACAGTATACTGTGACGGGGAGATGAGGGTACAAGACGGCCAAACCAAAAGGACATGGCAGGGGGTGGAAAACCCTTTATCCCTTTTGAGAGAGCTGACTGGTGGTTTCAAGCTGGTCACGCTCCAAGGTCTCGGGCCGTTTCAGGGGGGACTGGTGGGCTATGTCAATTATGAACTGGTCCGAAAATGGGAATTTTTTCCCCATATCTCACCGGATGACCCCATGATCCCCGAATTGCTCTTAACCCTTTCCAGCCGACTGGTCATCTTCGATCACTTGACCCAACAAATCAAGGTGGTCGCCTATGCGCTTTTAAGAGGCAGGGAAGATATAAAAAAGACCTATGAGAAGGCCTGCCTCGCCGTGGATGAGACCATCAAGGAACTGAGACGGCCCTTGCCCTGTGGTTCAGAAGGAGGTTCCTTTTCCTGCTCCGATTTTGAATCCAATTTCAAACAGGCGGACTTTGAAAATGCCGTGCGCACGGCCAAGGCATATATTGCTGAAGGAGAGGCCATTCAGATCGTCCTCTCTCAACGATTTTCAGGGGAGATGTCCGGGGATGATTTTATCCTTTACCGAACTTTACGAAGCATTAACCCTTCTCCCTATATGTTTTATCTCAACTTCAAAGAGATACGGCTCATCGGGTCGTCTCCGGAGATCCTCGGCCGCCTGACCGACGGCAAGATCGAGCTTCGCCCCATTGCAGGGACAAGACCCAGGGGCAAGACGTCTAAAGCGGACCGCCTCTTGGAAAAGGAGCTGTTGGAAGACCCCAAGGAACGGGCCGAACACGTGATGCTGGTGGATCTGGGAAGAAATGACGTGGGGAAGGTGGCCGTGCCCGGATCCCTCAGCGTGTATCGGTTTATGGAGGTGGAGCGTTATTCCCATGTAATGCACCTGGTTTCAAACGTTGAAGGCCGGTTAAAACCGGAACTGGACTGTTTTGATCTGTTTATGGCCATCTTTCCGGCCGGTACGGTCACCGGTGCACCCAAGGTCAGGGCCATGGAGATCATCCATGAACTGGAACCCGGCCTTAGAGGACCGTATGCCGGTGCGGTGGGCTATTTCGGACTGAATGGGAATATGGACTTCTGTATCACCATCCGCACCATGACCGTGATCAAAGACCGGCTTTCGATCCAGGTGGGCGCCGGTGTGGTGGCGGATTCCACCCCTGAAGGGGAGTATGACGAAACGCTCAGAAAGGCCAAAGCCATGTTTACGGCCATTGAAAATGCTCAAGCAGATGCCGCCCTGAAACCCAACTCCAGCGCGCAAGCCGTCTAAGGAGACCAGCGCCGATGATCCTCATGATCGATAATTATGACTCCTTTACCTACAACCTGGTACAGATGCTGGCGTGCATAAGCCAAAACGTTACGGTATGTCGGAACGATCAGATAGGTGTCCCGGGGATAGAAGCCCTGAGACCCTCGGCCATCGTGATCTCTCCCGGTCCCGGCGTTCCGTCAGGGGCGGGTATCAGCGTGGCCGCTGTACGCCATTTCGGATGCCGCATTCCCATTCTCGGGGTTTGCCTGGGGCATCAGGCCATTGCAGAGGCCTTCGGAGGGAAGGTGGTGAAGGCGGACCGGATCGTGCACGGCAAAGCCTCTTCTGTCTTTCACGACGGAAAACACATTTATGAGGGCCTGGGCAGTCCCTTTGAGGCAATACGGTATCACTCGCTGATCGTGGACGGGGATTCTCTTTCCCAGGACCTCGTGATCAGCGCCTGGACCGAGGGGGGTGAAATCATGGGCCTGAGGCACCGTCGGTATCCAATAGAAGGGGTCCAGTTTCATCCGGAATCCTTCTTAACAGAGGCGGGTAAACACATGATTGAAAATTTTGCCCGCATTCACTGCAAGTACAGGAGGAAATGAGCCATGATTAAACCGGGTATCGCAAAAGTGGTCAGAGGTGAGGATCTTGCCCAAGCGGAAATGGAAGGGGTCATGGAGGAAATCATGACCGGCAGGGCAACCCCTGCCCAGATCGGCGCTTTTATCACAGCCCTGAGAATAAAAGGCGAAACAGTGGATGAGATCACCGGCGCTGCCAGGGTGATGAGGACCAAGGCCACCCCCATACGTCTCAACAACCACCTGGTAAACATTGATCGAGACGAGATTGATGTGGAGGACGAAACCATCCTGGATACCTGCGGGACCGGTGGGGACGGCACCAACACCTTTAATGTCTCCACCGTGACCGCATTTGTGGCCGCAGGCGCCGGCGTCAAAGTGGCCAAACATGGGAACCGGGCGGTTTCCAGTCAGTGCGGCAGTGCGGACGTGCTCAAGAACCTGGGGGTGAAACTGAGTATCAACCACGTCAATGTAGAAACCTGCATTCGAGAGATCGGCATCGGATTTCTCTATGCCCCCCTGTTTCACGGGGCCATGAAACATGTGGCCGGCGCCAGGCAGGACATAGGACTCAGGTCCATCTTTAACCTCCTGGGACCTCTGACAAACCCGGCCGGGGCCACGGCCCAGGTT
>JAWLET010000177.1:0-5743 GCA_041685955.1 Desulfobacteraceae bacterium
CGTATGCGGCGGATATCCTCCCCATGCCCCTCTAAAGTTCCATGGGCGAAGTTGAGCCGCGCCACATTCATTCCCTGCAGAAGTAAGCGCTCCAAAACAGTCTCCGATCGGGAGGCCGGCCCTATGGTGCACACGATCTTGGTTTTATGATCCGGCAATCTCATCCGTATTTCCCTTTTGGCTGTAGAACGCCCCCCCAACCACTACAGATGCGGCAAGGAGTATTCCAAGCCTGGGTCGGGCATCCTTTGGGGCGCCTACTTTCGGCTGTCGCTTCTTTGTAACATATCCGGACCTGATCTTGTCCACAGATTTCTGGATTACCAGGATGACCTTTTTCGGGAGAACCTTTGTGTCCTGTGGGTAAGCATCCCATGTGGATGCATATGTTTTTAAGGCCGGTCTTTTTTGTCTTAAAAAGGGCCGGATGGACCCGTCCGGATTCTCATGGGCCTTTGGATCAACCTTTTTCTTTCATATACATCAAAATTAAGGCCCATATACTGTCAGGAGAGTATTTGCAAAATGTTGTAAAGATTTATACTGGTAAAAAATCAGCCTATGAGTCGGATGTAGGCGGGATGACTCACTTCCTGCCACCAAGAACAATAAATTGCAGTAAACTAAAAGCCAAAAGGAGGTCTGTTATGAAAGGGAAAATGGTAAAATACACGGTCATGTTCTGCATAACCCTATTTGGGATGGGATGCGCTGCAGCACCTCAATTTAAGCCTGGGCCTTTTACAGCTCACCAATTTGATTTAGATCAATATGCCAGCAAAGTGAATACGGCACTGATCGTGTTTGATGCGTCCAAATCAATGACCAAGTGGCCTTATAAGGGAACCCCCAAAATCAATATTGCCAAGGATGTTGTTCATCGCATGAACCAGACCATTCCTGATATAGAAATGGAGTCCGGGCTGCGGGTTTTCGGACAGAATCCTGAGGTGGCGTCGGGAGATACGGCCCTGATCTACGGGATTACGGACTACAGCCAATCCGGACTGGACAGTGGACTCAATGCCATTCAGGGACACGGGATGGAGACCCCCATGTCCGCGGCCGTAGAGGCTGCCGGTAATGACCTGGCAGCCACCTCGGGACCCATTGCCCTCATCCTGGTCAGCGATGGTGAACATCCGGAAATCCCCAACCTTCCTGTAGATAAAAACATCAAGGCCCTCAAGGATCAATACGGTGCACGGTTGTGCATATACACCATCGGCATAGGGGATAATCCGGAAGGAATAACGCGGATGAAGGAAATAGCGAGAACGGGTGGCTGCGGGTTTTTTAAAACCGCGGATGATCTGACCTCTGCCGCTGCCATGGCCGATTTTGTAGAGGAGGTCTTTTTGACCAAACTCAGGGACAGCGACGGCGACGGTGTTTATGATAAAGATGATATGTGTCCGGGGACCCCGCCGGGGGTGGAAGTGGATGAACGGGGCTGTCCCCTGGAGGCCCCCAAGCCCAAGGCCGCTGCTCCCGCGGACAGTGACGGCGACGGTGTAATGGACGACCGGGACAAATGTCCAAACACCCCTGTGGGCGCTGAGGTGGATGCGGACGGCTGCTGGATAACCGGGAATGTCCATTTCGACTTTGATAAGTCCAATATCAAAACCCGGTTTGAACCCATTCTCATAAAAATCGCCGCCGTGATGAAGCAGAATCCGGAGTTGCAGCTCACCATTAATGGACATACCGACAGCATTGGAACGGAATCCTACAACCAAGGGCTGTCTGAAAGGCGGGCCCAATCCGCCAAACAGTACCTGAAGGACCGGGGCATTGACGGCTCCCGATTGAGCATCGTGGGTCACAGTTTCCGCCAGCCCATCGCCACCAATGAAACCAGCGAGGGTCGCGCAGAGAATAGAAGAGCGGAATTCGAACCCGTGCGCTAAACCATCCACCCTAACCACGGGCCTTTGGGGGGATCAGATCGATCCCCCCGGGGCCCTTTTTTCGTATCATCTCACTCTAAAAAGACCAACTCCTGTAAAGGCCATATAAGTGATCCCTTTGTGCCATGAACCTGGCCATTTTTCTACAGGGGAACTGCGCGAATGGGTTGCCAAGTAGATACCGGGCATTTATACTGTTAAAATTTAAATGAACGGAAGGCCTTGACATGAAACGATTCTATTTATCTGTATTCTCGGCGCTTTTGTTGACCTGTGCAACCGCTTTGATGGTCGAGGTCTCAAATGCCGACCGACCCGTTGACATCCGTCTGATTCAGGAGAAATACGGATCCGATATCGTCCAAATATATCGAAATGTGGAGGGAATGCCCCGGTTTGATGATTCCGACCCCTTACCGGTTCTTCAGTACCGAAGAAATGAATCCCCGTGCAATGACCTGTTTATACGCGAAAACCCTGAGATGGCGGAGAAGTGTAATCGAACCAGGGAGATCGTTACCATTGAAAACAGGTATCAGAAAAAGCTGACCGTTCACATCGTGGGAGGGAAACTCGAATCCATTGAGTTCAACATTCCCATGGGGAATCCGAATCCCCTTAAGACCAGGAAGGTTACCCTGCTTCACGGTTCCCTGATTGTGCATGATATCGTGATGAATCATTACAGCCACAATCATGCCAAAATTTATTTTTTTCCCACCTCAGGTCCACGTATTGAATTTGATGAAAACCATAACCTGATCATTTCATTTGGTGCACGGGATTATATAAAGTTCATGGCCGAAGATTTCAGACGCACGAAATGTCGGGGATTTAGATGGCGGGCAGGTTCTGTATTCTATCGAAAGGGAACGCGTTCGCTTCCGGATATCGCTTATCAGGGGGAACAACCCTACATGACCACCGTCAACTGGAGTTATCCGCCTCTGGATGGATTTCTGGACTTGTACAATGACACCCAAAAGGTAGGCCGAATCCCCACATCCATTCTCTACCAAAAGCAAAAGAAGCTCAGGGCCAAACCGCTCTTTACGGAAACCGGGTTATTGGGCTACTTGAAGGATATATATGCAGGAGAGAGGGTCAAGTGCAGCTACAGCCCCGAAATTCAACGTTGCATCCAGAAGCTTTTGAACTGACTCGCTTTTCTTAAATTGCAGGCTTTGGACCGTTTTAAAAGAAAATCAGCCTTCGCTTGACCATGGCGGGCTGCTGTCCGGGTGTTCCGGGTCACGGGGTGAAATGCGGGTCACTGTAAACTTTTCAAGTCTGTTTAGAATCCTGTCAGGGGTGGAACAGGTCAAATTGGATGTGGCCGAGGGCACGACCATTGATGGCCTTTGCAAGATATTGGGCCAAAAATACCAGGATCTCCCCGTAGAAAGCCAAAAGACCTTTTTTTTAATCAACGGTCAAATTTCCAGGCGTGATCAGGTCATCTCCGAAGGAGATCAGGTCCGCATGTTCCAGTTGTCTGCCGGAGGATAGGGGACTGATCTCCATGTGGCGCTGTTGGGTGGGATAAGGCTCTCCTGAGTGGTGAAGGCTGGCCCCGGCCGCCAGGTTCCCTTTCTCCCCAAGCTGGGCCCTTATCGGTCTTTCCATTCCACGGATGGTTTCTTTTCTAAAAACGCCTTGATGCCGAGGTCGGCATCCTCCGAAAGATTATTCATGACAATGGTATGTTTGGCATAATGCAATGCCTTGTCATCGGCTTGATCCACCTGGACGTAAAATCCCTGCTTCCCGATACTCAGGGCAAACCGGCTGGCTTCGCTGATTTGTTTTGCCAACGCCTCCGTTGTTGCACTCAGTTCTTTCAGGGGCACAACCCTGTTGACCAGTCCCAGTTCCTTGGCCTCCCGGGCCGGAAAATCCCGGCCGGTTAACAGCATTTCCATGGCCATTTTGCGTCCGATGGCCCTGGATACGGCCACCATGGGGGTGGTGCAAAAAAGACCGATTTTGACCCCCGGGGTGGCAAACCTGGCATCCTCACCGGCGATGACCAAATCACACCAGGCCGCAAGCTGACATCCGGCAGCAGTGGCAATGCCTTGTACCTGGGCAATGACCGGCTGGGGGATTTCATGAATCAGCTGCATCATTTTGGTGCACTGATCAAAGATAAACTTATATTCCTTTACCCCTGAATCGACCATTTCAGACAGATTGTGCCCTGCACAGAAGTGGTTGCCGGCGGCCCTTAGGATGATGACTTTGACCGATTCATCCGTTGATACGGCGGTCAAGGCATCAGTCATCTCCGCGATCATATTTTTGGATAGCGCATTTATGGTCTGCGGGCTGTTCAAGGTAAGCAGGCCAATGGGACCTTCGGTGGAAAACAGTATCTCTTTATATTCCAATTTTGTTCCTCCTTCTTGAGTTGACGCAAACAATTATTTCTCCCACTCCTTATCCCTCAGCAAACGCCTGAGGGCCTTTCCGGCCGCTGAGCGGGGGATCTCATCCACCACTTCCAGGGCGACGGGTATCTTGTACGGGGCCATTCTGGGTCTGCAAAATTCTCTTATTTCCTCCAGGGACATGCGCTTCCCCTCCACAAGCTGAACAAACGCCTTGGGCGCTTCCCCCTTGAGCTCGTCCGGAATGCCCACAATGACCAGATCCTTTATGTTGGGGTGGACCAGCATCATATCCTCCACTTCCGAAGGGAATACCTTTTCGCCCCCCACATTGATCATGTCCTTTTTCCGGTCCACAATGTAGGCATACCTGTCCTCGTCCATGTAGGCGATGTCTCCCGCATGAAACCAGCCTTCGGCATCAAACACCTCGGCAGTGGCTTCGGGTTTGTTTAAATACCCATTGGTAACGCACGTGCCCTTGACGCAGAGCTCTCCCTGCTCCCCGGGCGGCAGGGAGTTTCCCCCGTCATCGATGACCTTGATCCGGACATCGTCCATGCCTTTGCCGCAGGACCCGATCCGGGTTTCCGTATAATGGGCGGTGGTGCCCACACACGAGGATTCGGTGAGCCCCCAGGCCTCGGCATACCGCCATTTCAAAACATCCTCTATCTGTCGGATCAGGTTTTCCGGCATTTTGGTGGCCGCGGACAGGCAAAAGACTACTGAAGAGATATCTCGTTCATCTAAGTCCGGCTGTTTCAAAAACAGATTATACATGGGCGGCACGCCTTGAAACACCGTGGGTTTCAGCCGTTCAATGTCGTCCAGTGCCTTTTCCGGATAAAAACGTTCCACGGTAATCACGGTCCCGCCCCTGGACAGCATGCCGAATGTCCCGCTGATGAGGCCCCAGCAGTGAAAGATGGGCGTGGCCACCATGAGGGTGTCTTCAGACTCAAAATGCACCTTGCCGAATTCCGTGCAGTTGTGCCAGATGTTGAGGTGGGTGGCCATGACCCCTTTGGGCCAGCCGGTGGTCCCTGACGTGTACATCAAATGACACAGGTCACTCCCCTTGGTCCTCACCGCATCAAAATAGGGCTCCCCCTGGTCCATCACGGATTGAAATGTGGGATATTGATTCCCCGTCGCATCCCCGTGAATAAAAACCTGGTCCAATGACGCCGCCTCTGGTCGTATTGTCTCAATAATGGGCAGTCGCGCATCATCCACTATAACTGCACGGGATTGACAATCCTTCAATATGTAGCCCACTTCCTGCTCCCGAAGCATGGCATTTACCACATTCACGGTGATGCCTGCACGAACCGTCCCGAGATAAGCGATAATCAACTCGGGCAGGCTGGGCAAGTACAGGGAGAGCACGTCCCCCCGGTTCAATCCCATCTTCAAAAGCCCGCCTGCAGTCTTATT
>JAWLET010000178.1:0-5729 GCA_041685955.1 Desulfobacteraceae bacterium
AGACTGGTATTCGGTCTTATCCAATCTGTCCCCGCAGGGGAAGACCTCCATGCTCCAGGATGTGGAGGCCGGACGGAAAACCGAGGCGGACATGCTGGCTGGCAGGGTAATTGAACTGGGAAAGGCGTATCATATTCCCACGCCGGTGAATGAAGATATTTTCAAGCGCCTAAAAGCCATGGAGCATGAATATTCATGAAACATGGACATCCCTTCCAAGTCCCCGGTTTGGAAAGGGGATTTCGGCGGGGATGAAATGTTGCAACCGCCCTCCATACTCTCGCCAAACCACGCCCCCGTCTTAGCTCCGGAAGCCGCATCCACAATCCGGGCAAGGGAGACGGAAAATTTTTCCTTGACATTTAAGACCTTTAGTTCCACACTTTCTCCGAAAAAAGCGTGTTCTTACCATTCAACAGTTAATCTTTTTGAAAGGGAGGAGGGAACATGGGTGCTTTAGCGATTATGGTTCTGGCATTTGCAGGGTACATTATCATGTACAAATTGTACGGCCAGTTTATCGGCCGTAAAATCTTCCAACTTTCAGGGGCCTGTAAGACACCGTCCTGTGAATACGAGGACGGGATCGACTACGTCCCCACCAAAAAAGAGATCATCTTCGGTCATCACTTTACTTCCATTGCGGGCACCGGCCCCATTGTCGGACCTGCAATCGCCATCATTTGGGGCTGGGTTCCGGCCTTGCTGTGGGTTTTTATCGGCAGCATCATCATGGGCGCCGTGCATGACTTCGGGGCCCTCATCATTTCCATGCGAAACCAGGGCAAGTCCATCTCCGAATATACTGCCAAGTACATCAACAACCGCACCAAGGTCTTCTTCTTTCTGATCGTTTTTCTGGAACTGTGGATCGTCATCGCCATTTTCGGGCTGGTGATCGCCATTGTGTTCGGCCTTTACCCCCAAGCCGTGCTGGCCGTCTGGATGGAAGTGCCCATTGCCATTTACCTGGGGTACCTGATCTATAAAAAAGGAAAAAGCCCCCTGCTCTGGTCCATTCTGGCCCTGGCCGCCATGTATTTCTTTGTGTTCATCGGACCCTGGGCCCAGTTCAAGATGCCGACCATTGCGGGGATTCCGGCCACCGGAATCTGGACCATCATCCTGCTCGCCTATGCATTTATAGCATCCACACTGCCGGTGACCACCCTGCTCCAGCCTCGGGATTTTATCAACTCCCACCAGCTGGTGGTGGCCATGGCCCTGCTCATCCTGGGCGTTCTGACCGCTTCATTCTCGGGGAATCTGGAAATCGTGGCCCCTTCCGTCCAGATGTCGCCGGCCGAAGCCCCCTCCATGTGGCCGTTTTTGTTCATTACCATCGCCTGCGGCGCTATTTCCGGGTTTCACTCCTTAGTGTCATCGGGGACCTCGGCCAAGCAGGTGCGGGATGAGACGGATTCCCTGTTCGTGGGATACGGTTCCATGCTCATGGAGGGCGCACTGGCCACTCTGGTGATCATCGCAGTGGCCGCCGGTATCGGCATGGGCTATACGCCCAAAGGGGGCGAAACCCTGACCGGCGTTGCCGCATGGACCACCCATTACTCTTCCTGGGCCGCAGCAGCGGGTCTGGGCTCCAAGGTCACCGCGTTCGTGGACGGCTCCGCCAACATGATTGTGGCCATGGGCCTCCCCAAAGTCTTTGCACTGGCCATTATGGGCGTGTTCGTGGCCTCCTTTGCGGGAACCACCCTGGATACGGCCACCCGGATCCAACGGTACGTCATTGCCGAGCTGGCCGGGGATTTGAGACTCAACGCCTTGACGGGCCGGTATGTGGCCACCTCCATTGCGGTGGGAAGCGCCCTGATCCTGGCCTTTGTTGCGGGCGCCAGCGGTACCGGGGCACTTAAGCTGTGGCCGCTGTTCGGGGCGGTCAATCAAACCCTGGCGGCCCTGGCCCTGGTCATCATCACCCTCTACCTGGAAAAGCAGGGCGGCCTCAAGTGGCTGATTGCCGGAATTCCTGCCGTGTTCATGGCCATCATGACCATCTGGGCCGTTATCGTAAACCAGGTGAAGTTTGGGGTGGATCAAAACGTACTGCTGCAGGTGATCAACATCTGCATCCTCCTCATCGCCGTTTGGATTGTGGTGGAAGGCGTGATCAAATTTTTCAGAATGGTCGGGAAGCCGCCTGAACAACCGGAAACGGCAACAGTGCCATAAAGATGCGACAGAGGTACCGCCCTCAGGCGGTACCTCCGATTTCATCCCGTCTGCAACGTTTGGGGTTTTCCAGTTTCATGAGCAAGGCGGATTGAGCACCCTGCCTGTCGATCCGCCTGCCGCTTCTGTCAACCGAAGGGCCTGTGCAGGGTGAAGTGCAAATGGCCAAGGAACTCAAGCGAGACTACTTTTATATCATGATCCCCGCCCTGGTGGCCCTTGCCGCGGGGTATGGGATCAAGACCCTGGGCCTGGTATCCGGCACCCCGATCCCTTCCCTGGGCCCGATGCCGTTTTTGGCCCCGCTTGTCTTTGTACTGTCCGTGGTTTTTGCGGTGGCCTTGCCCATTTTCTACCGCTCCCTCTTCGCCCACAGGATGCGGGAGGAGAAAACCGTGCCTGAAAAAGACTGGTTGAAATTCGAACGGACAACCATTCACATCTCCCTGGTGACGCCGTATCTGATCCTCCCTGCGTATCTGTTCGAATTCCCCCCCTTCTATTTCACAGGGACGGTTTTGATGGCCCTGTACGCAGGGTACTATTTCTACCCGTCCACAAAGCGCATTCAATTCGATCGTCGCATGTTCCGGGTCGGATGAGCACTGTCAATGTCTTTATTGCATGGGGCTGAATCATGAATCGTATCCTGAAAGGCATCAGGGATAAAGTGGTCGAGTTTCTGAAATCCTCCGACCAGGTGGCCCGGAGCAATGCGGTGGAAACCATTGAATACGAAGTGGAAGAGTTGGAGAATATCTTCGGGGTCCTGGTGTTGGGCTCCTATGTGGGGATGCCTTCCCCTCCCATGCAGATTTCGCTGGATTTGATGCCCTTCATGGAAAAGGAGCTCATCCTGATGATGGAAAAAGTGGACACCGCCACTCAACCTCTTTCTCAGCTCTTCTCGGCCTTTGACATAGGATGAATATGAACCGGGCAATGAATCTGTTTTTCATGGGCAAGGGCGGGGTGGGAAAGTCTACATCCGCGGCGCTTTTTTCCACCTTCCTGGCCCAACAGGGGTATCGCGTACTGGTGGTTTCCCTGGATCCCGCACACAACCAGTCCGACATTTTCGAGCGCCCCCTTTCCGATGACGCCTCTGAAATCTCCCCCAACCTTCGGGCCATGGAAATCGACCAGGAAGCCTGGATTCGAACCTACCTGAAGGATGTGCATCATCAGATCGACAGGACCTATTCCTACTTAACCGCCTTCAACCTGGAAAAATACTTCGGGGTCATCAAGCACTCGCCCGGTTTGGAGGAATATGCGCTTATCCTGGCGTTCGAGCACATTCAGAAGCAATATGCCCAGTGGGATTACCTGGTTTTCGACATGCCGCCCACGGCCCTGTCCCTCAAGTTCTTTGCACTCCCGTCCCTGTCCCTGGTGTGGGTGGAACACCTTCTGGCCCTCCGCCAGGAGATCATTCAAAAACGGGAACTGATCACCAAGATCAAACTGCTGAATAAGGAGTACGAGAGAGACAAAGTCCTCAACAAAATCGAGGCGCAGCGTGCGCAATATCAGAAACTGAAAGAGACGTTTGAAGACGCCGAAAAGACCCGGGTTTATCTCGTGTTGAACCCGGACAGGCTTTCTCATGCAGAATCCCTGCGCATTTTCAACTTCCTTAAGGAAATCCACATCCCCCTGTATCGAACCGTTTACAATAAGAAACCCGTAAACGAGTCCTGTGCACAGATCGATCCGGTCTTTGCCCATGTTCCCATGATCAGTTTCCCTTACTCCGACACGCCGCCCATCGGAATGCAGGCCCTGCAGGACTATCTCCGAGCAAATCAAGCGGAAATGGAAGATCAGCTGAAGGTGTGTTGAATCGCTCCGCCCCGGGGATTCACCACTTCGTCACATACGGTGCAAATGGCCTCAGGGCCCCGGGTTCCGCGCTTGTGGCTGCGTTAGAAATTAAGGGATGTTCCATCTTTGTCCTGGATCAGGAGAGAGGGGAGCTGGAGCTGATAAATGCGTAAGCCTCCCACATTTTGTGGCCGCAATCGTGGTTTGTAAGTCATATCTCAACATCCTCCATATTGGGGCTTCTTGTCGCGACCACAATATCCTGTGGCTACATTTCCCTTGACCCTCAACTCCGTTTTCCCTATATTCGAACCTCGAAAAAGCAACTTCCTATCCCCCGGGAACTTGGACGGATGGACACAGCATACGACATCATCGTGGTGGGCTCAGGGTTCGGAGGCAGCGTATCCGCCTTGCGATTGGCGGAAAAGGGTTACCGGGTGGCGGTGCTGGAGAAGGGCAGGCGCTACCGACCCGAGGACTTCCCCGAGACCAACTGGAACCTCCGAAAAAGCCTGTGGAACCCGGGGTTGGGGCTCTACGGGATCTGGGCCCTGACCCTTCTTCGGCACGTGTTCGTGCTTCACGGGGTGGGTGTGGGGGGCGGGAGCCTCAACTACTGCAACAACCTGTTGGTCCCGCCGGACAAGGTGTTCGCGCAGCCGGGGTGGGGCCCAGGGGCGTGGAAGGCCCGGCTCGCGGCAAACTATGCGCTCGCCCGCCGCATGCTCGGGACCCACCCGAGTCCCTCGGTGGGCCGGGCCGACCGGATACTCCAGGAGATCGGCCGGGAAATCCGGGGAGAGGACACTTTTCACGTGAACGACGTAGGGGTCTTCTTCGGGGAGCCCGGAAGGACCGTGCCCGACCCTTACTTCGGGGGCCGCGGGCCTGAACGCACCGGGTGCACCTTCTGCGGGGCCTGCATGACCGGATGCCGCGAGGGCGGCAAGAACACCCTGGACAAGAATTACCTGTACCTGGCCGAGAAACTCGGCACGGAAGTGATCCCAGAGACCGAGGTGACAGCCGTCAAGCCCGCGGGAGACGGCTGGGAGGTCAGGACACGGAAGGCCACGGGACTTCGCCGGAAAGATCGGACCTTTCGGGCGGGCAGGGTGGTGTTGTCAGGCGGGGTCATGGGGACTGTTAAGCTTCTCCTTCGGTGCAGGCGGGCCGGTCTCCTGCCGGGCCTGAGCCCCCGTCTGGGGGACTTTGTCCGCACCAACTCCGAGGCCCTGGTGGGCGCGGTTGCCCGGGACCGAAACGCGGACTACTCGGATCACATCTCCATCAACAGCGGCATTTACCCGGACGAGCACACCCACGTGGAGGTGGTGCGCTTCGCCAGGGGATCGGACCTCATGGGGCTCCTCACCACCCTGCTGACGGACGGCGGGGGGCGCATGCCCCGTGCGGCGCGCTACCTGGGGACCGTTTTCCGCCACCCACTGGAGTTTCTTCAAGATCTCAACCCAATGGGCTGGGGTGCGCGCACCTCCATTCTTCTTGTCATGCAGACCACGGAGAGCCACATGCAGCTGGACTTTCAGCCGCGATGGTACCGGCTGGGCCTGTGCACCATGAACACGCGGCTTGCCCCGGGTGCACCGCCCATCCCGTCTTACATTCCTATAGCCAACGAGATCGCCCGGCGTATGGCCGAGCGCGTGGACGGTCGGGCCGTGAGCTCCTGGTCCGAGGTGCTC
>JAWLET010000179.1:0-5693 GCA_041685955.1 Desulfobacteraceae bacterium
TTTCAATACCGGCCGTGAATTGATCTTTAAAGACCATTTTGGGTTCAAGTGAAAAGGTCATTCCGGGTTTCAGAAGGATCTCATTTTTTGAAGTGATCATGGGGGGCTCAACCAGTTCCAGCCCGATCCCGTGACCGATAAACCGGACCTTGTATCCGGGTGGACCCAAAAAGACGTCGGCATATCCATTTTGGGTGGCCTTTTTTACACCCAAGAGTTGTGCGGTCCCTGAGAAGTAGAACAGATCAACCCGCTGAACGATGAGCAGACCCGCCATATCCGCTTTCTGCAATCGCCTCTGAACAGCGTGAATCCGGTTTTCTATTTCAATGGCCGGGACGTTTGTTTTTTGGGGCATGTCATGATCTTTCTGGTCTTTTTTTCTATGTATTGTTATAGTCGGTAAATATAAAATCAGGAGGTGACATGGTTAGAGAGCAGGGAATTGTGGAAAAAATCACAGGCAAAAAGGCCGTTATTCGAATAGAGAGGACCTCGGCCTGTGCAACCTGTGAGTCAAGGGGACACTGTGAAATAGGGTCCAACAAAAAAATGGTGGTGGAGGTGCTCAATGAACTAAGCGCCTGCAGCGGCGATCGGGTTGAGGTCAGCATTCCCACCGGTTCATTTCTAAAATTAAGCCTCCTTGTGTACCTGTTTCCCGTTTTGGCGCTCGTGGCAGGCGCTTATGCAGGCGGTGAATGGGCCGGGTCTTTGGGTATAAACCCCACTCCCGCTTCCATTGTGAGCGGCGGCCTCAGTACGGCAGTTGCCTTCGTCTGTCTCAGAATTTTAGACCGGCGGTTTCGCGTGAGCGGCCAAACCGGTCCGCGGATGACCCGGATCCTGTTTCGAGAGCCTTGAACCACCTATCTTTGGCCAAACCAAAATTGAACAATTTTCAGAGTTCTCGCTTTTCATTACTGTAACTGGAAGTCAATGGCCCCTGGTTTCAGATTCCTGATTTCAGTCGTTTCAGTTTTTCCGGTTGATTGCTGAGAAATATACAATCCCCCAGGTCGTACTTTCCGTCGAGCACATCTTCGGCAAACGTTTCGCAATCCGGGCATCCGCACATGCCGCACTCTTTTCTGGGAAGGGCTTCCACGATCCTTTTTACCTTGTTCAGCCGCTCAATGTTTTCTGAGATGGATCGTTGAGAATCGTCGGATATGTAAAGGGTGCGGTCTTTTTCAGTGAAGAACCACCCCTTTTTATACTGGTCGATGACATATTTCTTTTTGATCCGTTTTTCGGTGCCAAACATCTTTCCAAACTTCTGCAGGAGGTGCTTGGCCCTGTATTTGTCGGCCACCGTAAACGGCCCGCCGATGCACCCTTCCCTGCATGTCCGGCATTCGATATAATCCAGATCTCCGAGGAGTCCCATCTCGATCTTCTCCAGGTACAAGATGGTTTCATCCAGCCCGGAAACGGCCAGACAGTTTCTGTTCAACCCTGCAATCTCACCCCCTGACATGCCCCAGCTTACGCCGATCCCGCTGGAATGGTGCAATACCTGATCGTCTTCTATTTCGTACAGGTTTTTATGGATCTCTTCGTAAATACGGTTGATGCCTACCGCTTTGTCCATATGGGCATATTTTTGGTATACGGAGTCCTTGATGAACTCGGTCATGGCCGGGCATGGGGTGATGTTGAGAACCCTGACTTCTTCAGGTTTGTAGCCGTATTTCTCAGGGAACCGTTTTTTTGCTTCCCTGGTTACAATTTCTCGGGGCGTGGCCAATGGGGGAACGTGCTTCAACAGGGAAGGAAACCGGTAAGCGATGAGGTTTACCACGACCGGGCATGCTGGAGATATCAACGGGAAAGGGACATCCTTTTTTCTACGGTGCTCTTTGATATATAACTCGATCGCAAAATTAAACAACTCGCTGGTGTAGGACTGATCGTGCACATACCCGAAACCCATCTTCCTGAGGGCCAGCAGGATGTCATTGGGCAAATAATCCGGACCAAACTGGGAGTAAATGACTGTGGAAGGACTGACGACGAGCTGATCACTTCTGCTGAGATTTTCATCCTGGAATCCAGTCGGACTGATGGCGTTTCTGGGGCAGGAGCGGATGCATTCGCAACAGTTGATACATATCCCTTTGATTTGGGCCACACCCTTCCTGATACGGATTGCCTTTGTGGGACATACCTTCATGCAGATGATACAGCCATTGCATTTCTCTTCATCGATTTTTATTTGAGGCGCTCTTGTCTTTTTGGCAGACAGTTCAGTCAAGATCCATCCCCTACATGAAAGGTGATTTTCAGGCGTGCTCCTTTTCCTTTTTCAGACTCGACTTCCAGCTCATCTGCATTCTTTTGAATATTGGGTAGACCCATGCCGGCACCGAATCCCATCTCCTGGTATTCCGGTGTGGCTGTTGAATAGCCTTCCTGAAGGGCCAACTCAATATCTTCAATCCCCGGACCGTCATCCGCCATTTCCAGTGTGATATGCTTTGGGCATACGGTCAGCTGGCAGGTGCCGTCCCCGCCGTGCATGACCACATTCATTTCGGATTCATAGGCGCATATGGAGACCCGGCGGATAAGATCTGGGGGGAAGCCTACGGATTTGAGCAGCTCCTGTACCTCAATGGATACTTCTCCGGCCTTCACAAAGTCTTTGGCCTTGACAGGAAAGCTTTTGGTAAGGTCCGTCATGATATTGCTCAAGTAGACATTGATCCTGTGTGGTGCGATGGGGCGAACAACCTCATCAGGGGGAGTCTACATTGCCGGAAACCCTTCCCTCCACCCCCCTGAGTCCCTGGGCAAACAGCCTTCCGCAGGATACAAACATGGTAAACGGGGTTGAAAGCAGTGGCAATTTGTGTTTGACAGCCAATTCAATTACGTCAGGTGCAGGCCATTTGTTCCTGACAAATACAATGGCTTTGACCTCTGCAATGACTGAGGTGCGGATAGCCTGGGCATTACACAGTCCTGTGAGCAGTACCGTGTCGGGGTTGTACCCGGTAAGCATGTCGCTCATCAGGTCGCTTGCCGCACCCGCCTCAATGGTTATGTCCAATTGGCTGTCTCCCGTCAACACCTGCGCACGCAATATCTCTTTGATATGGGATAATTTCATAAATGGTTATTTTTTTATGTAAATGCTGAAAAAATGACTTCATTAAAGATCGCATCGAAGACACCGGCGTGCTTCCAACATGGCGGTCTGTTCGTCGATCCCCAGTTCCACCTCCCTGAAGTTGGCCACCCGATCCTTGATCGGGAGTTCCTTCATTTTGGGTCGCACCAGTTTTTCGTCTTCTTCCGTGGCTTCCACCCGCGGCAGGTTCAAATGCGGTTTTGGATACCAATATCCGCCATAGGGTTCTCCCCTGAGGTAACAGTCCATGGAAACCGCGGCCCGGTGTGCAGCACCGATGGCCTGGACCACGGTTGCCGGGCCGGTGACTGCATCGCCGGCGGAGAAAAATCCCGGCACATTGGTCGCCATGGTGTGTTCATCCACTTCAAAACTGTTCCATCGGCTGATACTGAATTTATGGTCATCCGATAAAAAAGAGAGATCAGGCGCCTGGCTGATAGCCGGGATAATGACATCGGTTTCAATGACAAATTCAGATCCCTCCACCGGGACCGGCCGCCGCCGGCCGCTGGCATCGGGTTCTCCCAGTTCATTGCGCAGACATTCCATACCCACGACCTTACCGTTTTCGCCCAAAATGCGAATGGGGGTGGTTAACAGGTCGATGTGTATCCCTTCCTCATCGGCCGCATCCACTTCTGCGGGGTTGGCAGGCATCTGTTCCCGCTGTCGCCGATATACGATATGGACCTCTTCGGCTCCGAGACGCAGGGAGGTTCGAGCCGCATCAATGGCTGAATTTCCGGCCCCGATCACGCATATTTTTCTCCCTGGGGCCTTTTTTTCTCCCAGGTTTACATTCCTCAGAAAGGCGGTGGCATCAATAAAGCCCTCAAACTCGTCTTCACCGGGAATCCTGAGCTTTAGACCCTTGTGTGCACCGATGCCCAGGAAAAAGGCTTTGTATCCCTCTTGTCTCATCTGAACTAGAGTGATATCCCGGCCCACGCGAACCCCAAGGCGAATCTCCACACCCAGCCGTTTGATGGCATCGATCTCGTCATTGAGCACATCCCTGGGCAACCTGTATTCCGGAATGCCCACATGGAGCATGCCGCCGGCCACCGGGAGTTCCTCAAATATGGTGACAGGATATCCCTTGAGGGTGAGGTCATGGGCCACCGTGAGTCCCGCAGGCCCGGCCCCCACCACCGCTACTTTGTCTTCTGGAAACAGGACCTTTGCCGGTTCGATTTCCTGGAGTTGTTCTCTGTTTTTGTCTGCTGCAAACCGCTTTAACGCACAGATGGAAATGGGTTTATCCACATCACCCCGTGTGCACTTGCTTTCACATGGATGGGGGCAGATCCTGCCCAAACACATGGGAAGCGGGTTTTCTTTTCGAATGATGTCCCAGGCCTTTCTGAATTCGCCCTGGGCAATGAGTGCGGTGTAGGTGGATACATCCTGTCCGGTGGGACAGGTGGATTGACAGGGAGGCGCACTGAGTCGTTTACAGGTCCCTGTGGGACAGTGTTTGTCAAAAATATGGGCCTCATATTCGTGACGAAAATAGCGGAGGGTGCTCAGCACCGGGTTGGGTGCGGTTTGCCCCAGGCCGCAGAGGGAGGCCGATTGAATGACCTTGCTTAAGTTTTCCAGTCGCTCAATATCGTCGGGTCTCCCCTCGCCCTGAGTAATTCGTTCCAATATATTCAAAAGCTGTTGGGTGCCTTCCCTGCAGGGCGTGCATTTGCCGCATGATTCTTCTGCGGTAAAGCCTAAGAAAAACTTGGCCAAATCCACCATGCAGGTGGTTTCATCCATAACCACCATACCTCCGGAGCCCACAATGGCCCCGGTTTTGGCAATATTTTCATAATCCACCGGCGTTTCAATGAGGCTTTCGGGAATGCATCCCCCGGAGGGGCCACCCAATTGCACGGCCTTGAATCGCTTGTTATCCGGTATGCCCCCCCCGATATCATAGATGATGGCCCTCAGTGGGGTGCCCATGGGGACCTCTATAAGGCCGATATTTCTGACCCGCCCGCTCAGGGCAAAGACCTTGGTGCCCGTACTCTTTACCGTGCCCAGGCTGCTGAACCAGTCAGGGCCCCGATAGATAATCTGGGGGACATTGGCCAGGCTTTCCACATTGTTGAGCACAGAGGGGCGATCCCACAGGCCTTTATGGGCAGGGAAGGGAGGCCTGGGTCTGGGCATGCCCCGCTTCCCTTCAATGGACCGCATCAGGGCCGTCTCTTCACCGCATACAAACGCCCCGGCCCCAAAGTACAGATCGATTTCCATATTAAAGCCCGAGCCAAGGATATCCTCACCCAAGAGCCCGTAGTCTTTGGCCTGGGCAATGGCGGTCTGGAGCCGCTGGATGGCCAGGGGATATTCGGCCCTTACATAGATATAGCCTTGATGCGAGCCGATGGCTTTACCCCCGATAATCATCCCTTCCAGGACGGAATGCGGGTCACTCTCTAAAATGGAACGATCCATGAAAGCGCCGGGATCCCCTTCATCGGCATTGCACAGCATGTATTTGGGGCTTCCTTCCGATGCGGCACAGAACTGCCATTTCAGACCGGTGGGAAATCCG
>JAWLET010000180.1:0-5668 GCA_041685955.1 Desulfobacteraceae bacterium
CACTGCCAGAACAATGTTTCAGCGACCATAACGTCAATTCAAATTGATGCGGACAAAATCTTAATATAGGTAACCTCGCGCCGGCCAAGAGCAATTCACGGGGAAGGATAGACATTGCAGGGTTGAATTTGGAATGACCCAAGTATGCGACCCTGCCAACCCTAACATTGCAAAGCCAATCGGGTGATTATGACACGAATCCTATGCATCAATTCATCCGAAAGGGGTTGGCTGCATCTAATGGCCTATACACTATCCAGGACTTCCCGTATCGTATTCGCCATCTCCTTCATGACAATTGGTTTCATGACAAATCCCTGAATACCCATAGCCTTGGCCCTTTCTTCATCAATCTGTGGACTGTATCCGGTGTACAGAATAATTGGGAGTTCCGGCCGAATGGCCAGCATTTCCCGGGCCAGTTCCTTTCCTGTCATCCCGGGCATGGTCTGATCCGTAATGATGAGATCGAATGCGCCCGGGTCCTCAGTAAACGCCGCCAGGGCTTTGACACTGCTTCGCTTGGCGGTCACGCTATAGCCCAAGGCTTCCAGCATGGGTGGGATAGCCCCTAAGGCTGCTTCCTCATCGTCTACAAACAGTATCCGCTCGTTTCCTCTTGGAAGCTGAAAGGACCCATTTTTTGATTGGGTTCTGTCCCCATCGTCCCGGACCTGTGGAAGATATACCGTAAAACAGGCCCCTTTTCCCGGGTCACTGCCTACCGTAATGTCGCCCCCGTAGCTCTTCACAATCCCGTGGACCACTGCCAGGCCGATGCCGGTTCCTTTGCCGGTCTCCTTGGTGGTAAAATACGGCTCGAATATTTTATCCAATACCTGGGGTTCAATACCCTCTCCTGTATCTTCCACACGCAACACTACATAAGGTCCGGGTTCCATATCAGAAAAGTGTTCGACCGCTCGGGCATCAAAGGTTTCATTCTCAACCCTTATCACAAGTGACCCTCCCCGCTCTTCCATGGCATGGGCCGCATTGGTACTAAGGTTTACGATGAGCTGGTTCAGTTCGGTGGGATCACCAAGCACCAGGTCTTGTTCGGTCCGGATATCGTACTGGATATCAATGGTCGTGGGAATGGTGGATCTCAGGAACTTTGCCGTCTCTTTCACCATGAGAGATACTTTTATCGGCGCCCGGGCCGCCTCCTGCTTTCGGGCAAAGGTCAAAATCTGCTTGACCAGATCCCTGGCCCGTTCACTGGACTGATAAATCTTTTTCACATGCCTTTGCAACGGGCTGTCTGAGGGCAGTTCCATGAGCGCCATCTCCGCGTGGATCATCAGCGGCGACAGGATGTTGTTGAAATCATGGGCAATGCCCCCGGAAAGGGTGCCGATAGCCTCCATTTTGTGGGCCTGGATGAGCTGGGCCTGGAGGTTCTCCCGCTCCGCCTCGGCCCGCTTGCGCTCGGTGATGTCCGTTGAAATTCCGGCCAGGGAGTTTTTTCGGCCTTGCTCGTCAAAAACGACCCGTGTTCGAAGATCCACGATGACTTCCTGACCATCGGCAGTCCGGTTGACGACCTCGCCTCGCCATTGTCCGTGCTCCAGCGTCTCTTGGACGATCTCTCGCTGCGTGGCGCCCCGTTCGGGGTCCTCTCCGAACTTCTCTGTGGAGACGCCAATCAGTTCGTCTCGGGAGTACCCCATGGCCCGGGCTTCCGCGTCGTTCACATACTTGATGACTCCGTCGAGATCCGTCACGGTCACGCGGTCCTGGATCTGATTGAGCACGAGCGACCGAAGACGGAGTTGCATCTCGGCCTCTTTGCGCCCGGTGACGTTCTGGCATAAACCCTCTATGGCCTTAATTTGCCCTGAATCATCGAATATCGCCCTGTTGGACTGCACTATCCAGCGTTCATTTCCTTCTGAGTCAATTATTTTGTACTCATATGTTTCCTCTACGTTTCCTTCTAACAATTCCTTCCATTTATCTTCAAAATAACCAGCAGAGTCCGGGTGTATAATGCTCTGAATAAGAAGCGGATTGTTGATAAACTCTTCACTGGTATATCCGAATACGTCCTCTGCTGAAGAACTGAAGTATTCGTATCTTCCCTCGGGAAGCGCCATTCGATAGACAGCATCGTTCAGACCTTCAACTAAGCCCCTGTATTTCTCCTCGCTCTCGCGCAGCGCCACCTCCGCGGCCTTTTCACGGGTGACGTCGTAACCAAACCCCTCCAGAAAGCCCTCATCGTGGAAGGCAACGGCTGAGAAGCGTATCCATACAATTTTTCCGTCTCTCCTGTAAAACCGAGCCTCGAAATCACTAATCTCTCCGAATTCCTCAAGTCGTGCCAGCATTCGCTCGCGGGCTTCAGGATCGACATAATGCTCTGCCACAACGTAATTGTTTATGCATTCCTCACGGCTGTCAAAGCCGTAAGTTTTGGCGAAGCGATCATTGCATTCAAGCACCTTACCGTCTGAAAGAGAGGTTCGAAATATGCCAACTTGAACCCTGTTATAGATGTTGCGGTACTTTTCTTCGCTTTTTCGAAGGGCCGCCTCGACTGACTTGAGGTCAAGGGTTTCACACTCCAACTGTTTAACTCTCAGTTCCAGCTCTTCATACGTGGGTTTTTTGGCCATCAGAGAACTCTCCAGATACCTTCAAAATAGAAAGGCTCATACGCCTTATGTGTTCTGGTCACCGGGTATGAGCCTCGAAAATAAGCATCTCGCACTGCATTCTTAGGTTATGCCTCGCTCACTATTGGCTCATTGATTTCTATCCCTTATCACCCAAGTATAATTTCAGTCAAGATCCTTAGGTTCAGACTACTAAGCCAAGAGTTGAGAGTGTAAAAGGTGAAGCTTACAAAAATCAGGATGGTGATTTGAAGCCTCAGTGATTTTGAAGCTTACGTGCATGATCCCAGCTATCAGAAATGCCAAAAAATTTAGGGATGGTAAATCAATATTTCACCTTATGACAATGAATTCAATGAGTTGGGTAATATCTGAACAATTCAAACGGGACCTTGACCGCCAGCAAGGTATGGCGCATTAGCCATCGGGGGATTACAGCTGAATAAGGATTTCCAGGTAATGATAAAGATCCACGATGGTTTTATTTTCAAAGGTCTTTTCAATTCTCTCCCGGGCATCAGTGACCTGGTAGGGCAGGTCTCGCCCACCCATAGGAAATGTGGCGTTCAGAAAGGCCCTCCACTTGCCCGCATTGGCAAAGGGTGTCAACTTGCCGGTATAAAAACTCCAATCGTTGGGAAACTCCATAGTTCCATGAGGCCCTTGCACGGCCTGGGGGAAAAAAACGGTAACTCCATGGGCGTCGTCCCGATCGGGGGAGGCGTCTGAAAAAATTACACAAGTCTCTATTTGCTGCTGGGCCGCGAATGCTGCCTGATGGATGTCTGCGATGTCTGCGCCATTTAGACATTTGTTTGTAAAATCCCTCAATGCCGTGGTCAGTGCGGGTACATGGGCTAAGTCCAATGTAGAGTGAGTCATATTGGGTTTTGCCGCATACTGCTGTATATAGCATTGGTTTATCCAGGGACCCAGTTCCTTTGGCCCCCAAAATGGGTTTTTCACGAGTCCCTCCAAAATCAGATCCCAAGGCCATGTGTAAGCCGAAGCCTCGCTACCCACCATCACTGCTGCCCCAGTGTCACGCATTTGCCAGGCTGTGTCCATGGTGGCCATGAGACAGGCATCAAAACCGATGAGGTCCACAGCCACCTGTGCCGCCTGAACCGCCTCCCTAATTTCTGTGGGATACATCCAGTAATCCCCGCTGGTTTCATCTAAGCATACCCCAGCCCAAGCCTCGCCGTGATCCCCAATAATCAGAGCGTACATATCGGCAGGATAATTCTCTACCGCCCAGTTCATAAACGCCGTCAGGGTTTCTGGATTGGCCATATCTACTTCCCTCCCCCCCTGGCCGTCACCCCAATCCGGCACCGCGTTAGCCACAGTGGGCGTAAGTCCTGAAGTTATATAAAAGCGGTTGGCATCGGCCCAATCTCCGTAACGTTGGTCATTCCTGGGGGACCGGTCGAACTGGACCACGATGTTGACATTGGCGTCCGACCCTATTTGGGCCATCTTTAAAAATCCATCAATAAAATCTGACTCCAAATCATTGTCTCCATCCATGTAAATGATCAGTGTCCAGGACTTGGGTGGTGGCACGGCCGTGCTCGTTGAGGAAGAACATCGGGCAAAAGAAACGAGCGCCAAAACGCAGAGCACGGGAATACACCAGCGTAGAGACTTCATAATATCCCTCCTTCAGCCAATGGGAAGACACAGTCCACGTTTCCTACCTATCCAAAGCGGATGCAAGGCCTGCTTGATCGATGTTTTCCACTACAGCGCGGTCCGACTCATCGATTCCGCCTAAAGCCTCAAACAGATCATGGGCTGCCTCGTCGAGTATGAAATCATTTTTCATCGGTTGAACAGGAATCCCTCAGATAGGCGTTTTTCAGAGGTGCTGCAGAATAAACTCTCGGAAACACCAGGATTTGAGGTTATCACTATTTTAAGTGAGATAAAACCCCTAAATAGTTTAAACCGTGTTGTCAATGACAATTTGGGTGGTATTTTATTTCAGAAATGATAGTCGCTTGGACTTGAAAAGTACCCACCCAATCAAAACCTACCATTGCCAGCCTTGAAATAGGGTGAAATGAAGGCTACCAAATCAGGGTAGCATGTTTGGCTTCGGATGAGTTTTCCAGGTTACGTGCATTTTGACCCAATCCCAACCGCCTGATTTTCATTGAAGTTTTGCTTTTGCAGTATTAACCTTACAAAATCTGACCCATGTAGGTCAATTCTTTTTATTAACCCAAAGAAAAAGGAGGTATGAAAATGGAACTGACCGAAGCCACGAAATTTTTTTTGACTACCAGAGGATGAACTCCAGACCAAGCACTTTTAAGAACTACGAGGCTATTCTAACCAAATTTTAAAACTATTTCGGAAACATAGAACTCTCCTCCATCACCACAGACTCTGTCCTCCCGTTTCTCACCAAGATATCCGAAGGGACCAAACAATCGACTAAAAAGCTCCACTATTCGTTGCTTTCCGCCTTTTTCAATTTCATCAAGAACTCTTCTGATGGCAATTTGCAAAATCCATGTGATTCACCTGCCCTAAGAAAGATCTTCAAGGACCAAAAGCCGATCCATTGGAAAATCATCGAAAAAGATGCCGTGGATGAAATCATCTTCAGAACAGAAAATCCCAGGAACCGTCTTATGCTGGAACTCATGGCCAGGGGCGGGATGAGAGTTGGAGAAGTTTTGAAGTTGACCCCCAGCGATATTGAAGACAGAAAGATCCTTATCCGGGACCCCAAAAGCGGCAAGGAAATGGAGGTGGTCTTCATTCCCAAAAAAGTGGCTGATAGGCTCAAAGAATATATCCAACAAAAAGGGATTGGCCCGGTTGAAAGAATTTTCCCCATAAGCTACTCAGCAGCCAGGATGACCGTCATCAAAGCCGGTCAATTGGTGGGCATCAATTTGCGGCCACATGACCTGAGAAGACACGCCGCCACTTTTGCATCCCGTTCCGGCGCACCGCTCGAAATCGTGTCAAAAATCATCCTCAGGCATTCCAACCTGTCGACCACCCAAAGATACCTCGGAAAAGTGAGT
>JAWLET010000181.1:0-5646 GCA_041685955.1 Desulfobacteraceae bacterium
TTCTATCGCTGTTCTCAGCACTTACCAGGCTTTTAAGGTCTCGTTTTTCTTTTAGGCCCAATCCGGAGGTATCCTCTGTGGCTACGTACCCATCATTTTTCTCTTTCAGCATGCCTTTTTCATAATAAGGCCGCATCCGGGAATAGCGGTCCTTCATCCGCTGTTTGAGGGTACGAATGGTGGGGTTGGATACCGTCAAGGCCTCCTCGGCCCATGCACGGGGGGTCACAAACACAGCAGTGATTTTCCTGAAAAAGAATTTTCCCTCTCTGAGAAGACTCTGTTCTCCTGTCGACTTCTGGCCCCTGATTTCATCCACAATCTCTTCTGCCACCGACTCGACCTTTTCAGCGGGAAAGTATATGTTGATGGTCACACAGGCAAATAACACCATGGAAAAGAGTCCTGCCGCCATCCATAACGTCCTTTGATGCGTTTTCATATTGTCCTCCTGTTATGCCTCATGAAATGGTTTAAAATCATGGATAAAGTTACTTGACCACGGGTCCGCTCGAGGAGGTCACCCGCTTGAGCCGCTTGAGCATGTCCTTGAAACTGACCCGATTATCCGGGTTTTGGTTTATCACGTTCACCCCTGAGAATAAACCCCTTTTGATTAGATACTCCTTGCCGTCCTCGTGAATGGTGCCGTTGATCTTGAACACATCATTTTCCAGGGTGGCATGCACGCCGATCTTTTCATAGGGAAATTCCTTGAAAAGAGAGGCGAATATCCCGGCTGCGCCCACAAAAGGGCTCTGGCCGCTTCCCAGCTGCGCGATATTCTCCACAGCCTTGACGCTGATCCGCTGAGGGATCCTGTCGGTCTTCACGGTCTCCAGAAACAGGTCGAATTTCTGGGGCTGGCCCTGGGCGACTTCCAGGTCCTTTGCATAGCCGTTCAAGACCCCTTCAATCTCGCCAAAGGCGGTGCCGGAGGTCAGTTTTGAGAGGTTCAGGTCCTTCCATCGGGCATCCAGCTTGAACACCGGGGTTCCCGTGAAAAGTCCTGATACATCGATATCGGAAATGATGACCTCCCCGTCAACTACCTTTGCGGTTATATCTCCGGTGCTGGTCAATCTGCGATTTTTCATATGTACAGGATCCAGGGTTCCGCTAAGGGTGCCTGCTATGGGGTGTGGCCAGATGTCGCTTAAAAGCGGCTCAATATTCAATTGGTCCATAAAGAGCCTTGTGGTGACATGGGGTGACGGCCCCGTCAGATCCCTGATCTTCACGGCGCCGATGCGAACGTCTCCCCCCGGAACCTCGATTACAACGGGCGAAGCAATGGACAGGCCATTGGGGACTGCCGCAAGGGGAAAGGCCAGTGCCTGCTCAGGAAGGAGCGGAACCCTGGCAGCTTGAATGGACGCACTGCCTTCCAGAATTTCCGGGGGGACCTCTGTATCATGACGCCGGACCCAGAGCGGGAGGAAAAGGTCAATGCCCTTAAAGGAAATCCCCTTATCCTCGGAAAGAAATGTCCCGTCCTTCCAACTGAAATCCCCCTTGGCCGTCCAGTCAGAACCGGTTCCCTTAAGGGTCGCCTTTGCTGACACCTGGCCCCCCGCATGGATCGTACCTAAAAAAGGCTTCCCCACTTGAAAGGGCTCTACAATAAAGAGCCTGAACAGAGGCTTGAGCGGTGTTCCAGGGATATGGGTAGACAAATCAAATTGCCAGTCAGGATCTTTTTTCCGGATGTGCCCGGCCACCCGGCATGTTAAAATCCCTTTTAGGCCAAAAAGCAAAGGAGACAGCTTAAGATCCTGATCCGGCATCCTGTACGTGCCTTTGACGTGTGTCGAAAACGGAGATTGCTTTAGGTTCACGTAGAATCTGTCCACCAGGACCTCGCCCCCGTCCGCATTTAGTGAGGCATCCGTAAAAATACGACCGGATGGATCGATCTCTCCTTGAACGGTCCCTTTGATGGAGACCTTGTCCCCGAGAATGGTTGACTCTCCGTTGTGGAACCCGGTTTCAGGAAAGGCCACATCGGCCGTGACGGTTATATTCCGGGCCGCATCGATCCAGGCTCGGACCTGTAACGCATCCGGACCGGAAACCTCCCAGCCTGTGGGAACAAAATCCAGGGTCCCGGCCAAACCCGCAAGTCCGGTGTCTTTTCCCTGAATGTTGATTTCCATCTGGTCTCCCCCACTCTCAAGGGAGACCATGAGATGGTTGAGCAGGCTGGAATTGAACTGAATCTCGGGCAGGGATACCGCCTGGGTGACCATGTTGATCCGGCCTTGGGCCGTTTTGAGATGAATATCATTTACAGCATATTTTTGGTTCTTAAATGACGGGCTTGCCCGGGGGATTCGGATGGAGAGGTCTCTTAGATGAAAAACCGGATAGGCGCCCGAAAAGGTGAAATGCGCCTTGGATGATTCCAGGTCAATGTTGTCTCCTGAAGCCGTAATGTGATCCGCATTCACTGTAGCTGAAACCTTTACATCGGGGATCTGCCCCCGGGCCCGGATGCGTCCGCTCACCTCACCGCTGATGGTGGCATAATCGGCGGTCAAAGACACGGCATTTTGTTTCAAACGGGCTTGAAAATCGCCGTTCCACACCCAGTTCTCCCGGGCTTCTACGGCACTGCCCTTACCGGTCAGATGAACGGGCCCTTCCAGGTTCACCGGAATCTTTCGAAGCCCGATTCCGGACGGAAGAAGCGCCAGCAGTCGCTCTGGCACAATGCGACACTTCTGAACCTCAAGTGATATCTTGTTCTGGCGCCCTATGGTTGCGCTCATCCCGCCGGCCAATCGAAGATCGTCATTTAAAATGAGGTGCAGGGGGCGAAGGGTTAATTGATCTTCTTTTGTGCTTAAGGTTCCTTCTCCCTTGAGATGGAGGTCCAAAGGAACCGTATCAACCCTGCCGCCATGCTTCATATGGACGGTCTGAAAGGTGAGGGCCAGATCTTCGAACTTCACGTCTTTGAGGTCGTGCCGGTAAAGGAAAGTGGTACCTCCCTGAGAGTCACTTACCTCTACAAGAGGACTTTCAAATACGGCCTCATCAAAGGCGACGGCGCCTTGGATATGGGGATTCATCCAAGATAGGACTGGATCTGTGGTTGCCTGTATCTTGGGGATCAATAGATGCATCTGTTGAGCTGGCCATCTGGCTTCCATATGGCAGGAGAGTGCCACCTGATGGCGGGCATCCAGGCGAGCCTTAAATTGGGTGGCTTGGAGGATATGGTCTCCGGTGCTGAGGGTGAGGGTGCCGCCTGAAAGGTCGGCCTGTTCAAAGGTGATATCCCTGAACACCAAAAGGGCGACCAGTGGTTTTATTATGGCACCCAAAAGGGAGGAGCGCTCCGGCTGCTCGGACAAGGCGGGTAAGGCCGCATCTTTGAGAATGCGACATGAAAACTCCCTGACCTCAAGACGCTTGACCACCAGGGTTTTGTGGCCAAACTGGCCTTTTAAAGAAAGGTCGAGGCGAAAATCCGGGGCTTTCAGATAAACCCCCTGAAGCCTCTCCCCCGGTGTTACGCTCAACCCTTCTGCCCCTATGTGAAAGGGATGAACCGCATAGGTGAGACGGCTCAGGCTCACTGATGCACCGGTGGCGTCTGAAAGGGTACGCTCCACCAGGGCCTTGATCCGAGACGGATGGGTATAAAGATATACAGCAATGCCGGCCAAACCGCCCACACAAACCAGGAGTATCCCGCAGATAATCAAAATGATTTTTCGGTTGCGCGTCATTTCCTACCCCGGAACAAATCCGGGCCCAGTGTCGACCAGCGGGCAAAAACAACACGAGGCCTCTCTTCATTGACGAACCCGGCGCTTCCTGCTACCCTAACACGTATGGAAAAGGCAATCAATGCACTTAAAGACGCGCTGAAAAAGGCGGAGCGGGTTGCTGTTCTCACTGGAGCGGGTGTATCCGCAGAAAGCGGGATCCCCACCTTCAGAGGGGCTGACGGCCTGTGGAAGGACTATCAGGCCACGGATCTGGCCACGCCAGAGGCCTTTATGAGAGACCCTGAACTGGTGTGGGAATTTTACAACTGGCGTCGGGACCTGATCGGCCAGAAGACCTGCAATCCGGCCCACACCGCCCTGGCCCAACTCGAGGCGTTGGTTCCCCACTTCACACTCATCACCCAGAATGTGGATGGGCTCCATCTCCTGGCCGGGAGCCGGCATGTTCTGGAACTGCACGGCAATATATGGCGGGTGCGGTGTACCCGGTGCCACCAGGCCGTCCTGGACCGTTCCCTCCATATGGGTAACCTGCCCAAATGCCAGAGCTGCGGGGGACTGCTCCGGCCGGATGTGGTTTGGTTCGGAGAATCGCTTGATCCGGATATCCTGAATCAATCCATAGAGGCGTGCCGAAGCTGCCGGGTCATGCTGGTGATCGGGACCTCCAGCGTGGTGCAGCCGGCTGCATCCCTTGCCTTTACGGCAAAATCCGAGGATGGCCTGGTTGCGGAAATCAATCTGGAGAAAACCCCCAGTTCAAATCGCATGGACATGGTCCTGCTGGGCAAAGCAGGGGAAATTGTTCCCAGGCTGGTGGAGGGGTGGGGAAAGTCCCGCGAACAAGGCGCAGGATGACCGTTCAAAATAGCTTACCGGCCCCTTTACCGCTTTTTGGTTCTCCATTCCCCGAACGGGCCAGCAGCTGTTCCAAACGGTTGGCGTAAACAATCAGCAAGTGGTACTCAGGCCGGTCATGACGCCCCATCATCCGGGCAATGACAAATACATCCTTGTTTTTACGCCAGCTCAAGGACCAACTGTTTCCTTCCGAAATAGGGATTTTCTCGGGCGGGCCGTACTTGTCTTTCACTGTCTCGATGAGATCTGAAATTTCTTTTTTGGTGTTCATTTTAATTAAAAGCGGGCAACCGGTTGCATGACCGTAAATAAACTCCACATAGTCAAACACGGTGTTGTGCTTCCGGGTATTTCGAAACGTCAGCTTGGTGGCCGGATATTCTTTTCGCACCACATCGTTGACGTTAAGGCGCTGATTCAACCTGGCCAGATCCGGATAATACGTCTTCAAAAATCCCTTGTATTTAAATTCCAAATCTATGGTGCTGCTGTGATTGGTTGCATAGGAGCCCAGAGCGGCCCTGAGGCGGTCACGCACCCCGGAATCCATGACCGTATTGGCGCCGATGTCCATAAACTGGAACGATTCCGGAACGCTTGATACATGGGCAATCTCATTTTCCTGGTTTCCACATCCGCAGAACAAAAGCCAAACCATGCAGGAGAATAAAAGCCATTTAAGACGAGTTAGGTTATTTGGCGACATGTTATGAACCCAATCATGATCAAGTCTATGATCTTATCTGTCTTCCCTTGTGGCTTTTCGTCCATTTAGCCAATGTATTCAATGGCTTTTCAATGGTCTCAGCCGTCATCATGCATTCGTCACCATGACTCCGGATAAGCCTTATTATATAAAATTACCACCCTAAGCTTTGAAAGTCCAGACCGAGATACCCTGAGACCTTTGAAAAGTGCTTCACCGCACCTCTCCCTGCCATAAGCTGCGGTCACTGGAGTCCTTGTAAACAGACCTGCAGTGGTTATAGTATTCAACCATGCCCCAACGACTGAAGAACAATAAACTGAGGAATGTGGCCATCAT
>JAWLET010000182.1:0-5638 GCA_041685955.1 Desulfobacteraceae bacterium
GAACCGCTTGGCCCCCAGTTTTTCCCGGGCGTTTAAAAACGCCGGCCCTGCACAGGAGGCATAGGTGCCGCCCCAGGCCGAGTCCCGTTCAGCGTGATGCCCGGCGGCCACCGTAAACGCCAGGCCGTTTTTAAGGTCACCCGACAGGACCTTCTCCACTGCCTCCACACAGCCCCCCACCGAAAGACGTGCCCCTTCGCAATACCATGCCTGCTTCAAATTGCGGACGAATCGGTGGGTATGGACTTTCAGCAGCAAGTCATCGGATACTGGTTCGGGCTCAAAGAGTGCAACCTCCGGAAGTCTCAATTGAGATTCCATGGCTTCAGGAAAATTTCGAAACTTGTCCCCGATAATGAGCCATTCCTTGCCGCGAAAGCGCTTATGAAAGAACACCCCGGTCTTCATGCTCATCCCCCATGTTATGTAAACCCCCTTTTGTACTCCACTCGCCTATCCGGCACACATGAAAGTATTTTCCATGGGTAGCATAGTATTGTCCATGGTTCAAGAGGGCGCCTTGTCCCAGGAAGCATCCAGGATTGACTCCGGGTCCAACAAGGCCTATTTTATCAAATTGAACGTTCAGCCTGAAGAATAAAAATATACCACAGGCCAAACAGGAATATGACCATGCGTGATGTGCTCCGATTCGCCCCCGACCTTTACCTCATTCCCCTGGATCAGGATATTCCGGGATTTACCTCCTTTATCGGCTCCTGGCTGTATAAGGGCGACAAAACCCTCCTGGTAGACGTGGGGCCGGCCACTACGGTACCCAAACTGGTAAAGTCATTAAACGAGCTGGGTGTTGATGCCGTAGACGCGGTGCTGCTGACCCATATTCACATTGACCACGCAGGAGGTATGGGGGACTTCATTGCCCGTTTTCCAGACACCCCGGTGGTCTGCCATGCTGCCGGGATTCCCCACCTCAAAGACCCCTCCCGCCTGTGGGAAGGGAGTCTCAAGACCCTGGGATCCATTGCCCGGGCCTATGGAGAAATTCGGGCCGTGCCCGAGAATCTGTTTCAAGATGCGGGCCAATTCCAAGACTTGGGGGTGACGCCCGTTTTGACGCCAGGACACGCCCCCCACCATGTCAGCTATGGGGTCAATGAATATCTGTTTGCGGGCGAGGCAGGCGGCGTCTTCCTGGCCCTTCCGGACGATGGTGTCCACTTAAGGCCGGCCACTCCTCCCCGGTTTTACTTAGAAACCAGCGTCAAGAGCATCAAATCCCTTATGGAAGCATCCCACAAGCTTCTGTGTTATGCCCATTTCGGCGCCACCCAGAGATCGCCTGAGATGCTTGAAGCCCATATGGAGCAGCTTTTTCGGTGGGCGGAGATTATCGAGGCCCGGATCCGACATGACCCCGGCCCCGGGCTTGTGAAGCGCTGCATGGAGGCGTTATTAAAAAAGGATCCGCTGCTGGCCGGATGGCCCCATATGGAGGGGGCCGTCCGGGACCGGGAACGATATTTTTTCCATAACAGCATCAAAGGCTTCATCGGCTATCTTAATGACAGGGACAAGGCCGGCGGAGTGTAAAACCCGCCATGAACGGGTTTCAGCAGGCCACACCCTCTGACCCCTCGTATAAAACTATCTTTTATGTTTCATGCATCTTTACCGACGGAAAGAGTGAACGATCCGTGTGGGGAAGGAATTTGGCCGCGCTGAACAGGTTCATGAACTCCTGGTTCACATTGAGTTCCAGGTAGGTGATCCGATCCCTCAGGGTGAATATCTCCTCTTTGGCCCGGGCGTCCAGCAGGGCCGTGCCGGCGCCCTTGAGGGAGGTATTGCCCAGGGGCACATAGGTCTCAAGGGGGAGGTCCGGGATCATGCCGATGGTAATGGCGGACCGGGGATCGATGTAGGAGCCGAAGGTTCCGGCCACATAAAACCGATCAATGTCACGGAAGGGAATCCCCACGGTATTGGAAATGGTGGTCAGAATGGTGTACATGGCCGCCTTGGAGCGGATGAGCCCGTCAATATCCGTCTGGCTCAGGGTCAGGGCCTCGCCGGTACCCGAGTCTTCAGGCCCCACCACCATCAAATGCCGGATCCCATCCACATCCATGAGCCGGTCCCCGCACTTCTCAGGCACGAATTTGCCCCTCAGGTCGATCATTCCGGTCAAAAAGAGCTGGGCCGCCAGATCAATCAGGCCGGAACCGCAGATCCCCACGGGCCCCTCGGGATGCTCACGGCTGTTGACCGGATCGCCCTTTATGGTACCGATGGTGAATTCCAGAGTGTCGGGATCGATGCTCACACGGTCGATGACCCCGGGTCCGGCCATCATCCCCATATCCGCCACTCCTCCTTCCAGGGCCGGTCCTGCGGCCCCTGCACAGGCCATGAGCCAGTCCTGGTTGCCGATGACCACCTCGGCATTGGTGCCCACATCCACCAGAAAGGCGGTCTCCTTTGATCTATTCATGCCCGAGGCCAGGATTCCGGCGATGAGATCCCCGCCGAAATAGCTGCCCACGTTGGGAAAGACCAGCATCGGCCCCCTTGGGTTGATGGACAGACCCAGGTCCCCGGCCCTGAGCAGGTTTAGACGGTTCACCACCGGAATATACGGTTCCCTGCACAGATAATAGGGGTCCAGGCCCAAAAACAGGTGGGTCATGGTGGTGTTGCCGGCCACGGACATGCCGGCGATAAACCGGGTTTCAATGTGATGCCGTTCGGCCAGCATCCCTATTTTCCGGTTCAGCCGATCCACCACCATCCCCTGAAGCTCTGAAAGTCCTCCTTTTTGGCCCGCATAGTGGATCCGGGTCAGAATGTCCGAGCCGATCTCGATCTGGGGATTATCAAAGGAGATCTCATCCCGGGTCTCACCGGTGGAGAGGTCCAGCAACCGCAGGACCAGGGTGGAAGTCCCCAGATCCAGGGCCAGTCCGTAGATATCAGCGGCCTCCGGCCCAAAGACATCCATGAGATGCCATCCTGCATCCTTTTTATAGACCACGGCACTCACCGCAAAATCATGGTCTCTGAGGATGGCAGGCAGCCGTTTGATCAAGGAAAAATCCGCACTGACCGCTTCCCCTTTAAGTTCACTCCGCATCCCCCTTAACAGACGGTCCGCATCCGCGGTGTTGTCATTGAGGCTCGGCGGGATCAGCCGAGGGGTTATCTTTTTTATCCAGCCGTTATTCTGAGGCATAGGTTCCGATTCCATCTCAGATGTCACTCCCCAATGATCTTCACCAGAACCCGCTTTTTCCGGCGCCCGTCGAATTCACCATAGAATATCCGCTCCCAGGTCCCGAAATCGAGTCGCCCGTCGGTCACGGCCACTACCACCTCCCGGCCCATGACCTGTCTTTTCATGTGGGCATCCGCGTTGTCCTCGCCCACATTGTGGCGATACTGGGATACAGGTTCATGCGGCGCCAGTTTTTCCAGCCACACATCATAATCGTGATGAAGCCCGGATTCATCGTCGTTGATGAATACCGAAGCGGTGATATGCATGGCGTTTACGAGTATCAAGCCTTCCTTTATCCCGCTTTCGGTTAGACATTCCTCCACCTGCGGCGTGATGTTGATGAACGCTCGTCTGGACGGCACCTGGAACCATAATTCCTTGCGATAGCTTTTCATTGATCCTCCTTTTCTTATTGATCCTCCTTTTTTTCAGACCCCGTCAAATAGCCGAATTGTCCAAAGCTCCTTTGACTTCAGGATCCTTACCTGACCAAAATCAAGGCAAAAAATCAATGGAATTCTCGATCTCCACGGGGATTGAATAAAAGATGAAGCAATTTTCCTTGACTTTTGAGAGGAATTTATCTAATGCTCAAATCAATATTCAGGTGCTCAACGGGAGCTTAATAGGGAACGCCGTAAAAACGGGACGGGCCCGCCGCTGTGACCCCGCCCTTTTCTTCATCTACATCAAGGAAAAGGGAACCCTTTCGGCCATGTGCGCCACTGTGCGGCACTCAGCAATGAGCTGAGTGCCGCATGGGAAGGCCGCCGCAAGGGCGGGGGAGTCAGAAGACCTGCCTGAACAGAGGTTTGACCTTCGCGGACAGAGGGTAACCTGAGGTCTTGAGGATAAAAAAGGGACATCCCCGGATCGATTCATTTCGGTCCGGGGATTTTTTTTGGTCTCCGGATCAATGGATATTATTAAAAATCCATTTCAGGAAAAGGAGGTCTTAAGGATGAGAATTCAGAGAACGCTGACAGGGCTGGCCCTGTTTCTTGCAGTGCCGTGGGTCACATGGGCCCAGGAAGCGGCAAGAGAAAGGCAAGACATTGAAATTCTGGATGACGTGGTGGTGAGCGCCACCAAGACGGAAGAGAAACGCAAGGATGTACCCAATGCCACCATCGTCCTGGACCGTTTTGACATCGAGGAATCCCCGGCCAAAACCTTGGGAGAACTGTTGGCCAATGAGCCGGGTATCGACTGGCGTACCTATGGGGATTATGGCGGGTCCGTGGGAGAGATCCACATCCGGGGGATGGCCGGCAATGCCACTCAGATCCGCGTCAACGGCGTCACGGTCAACTCCCCTTCCCTTGGTACCGCGGATGTGGCCAAAATCCCGCTCAACAGCATTGAGCGGATAGAGGTGGTCAAGGGATCGGGGTCTGTCCTCTATGGTTCAGGGGCCATGGCCGGAACCATCAATATCATTACCAAACGACCTGAGCGGGAGAAAACAGACCTCAAGGCGGCAGCGGGGTACGGCTCCCAGAGCAGCTACCGGTTTGCTGCCGAACAGGGCATGTTCGTTGCGGATGATTTCGGGTACTACCTCACCGCCAACCGCTACAAGACCGATGGGTTTCGGTCCAACAGCGACCTAAGCCACAATGACGCTTCTATCAAACTGGTCTGGGACAAGGGGGATCTTTTGGATGTGAGTCTGTATGGCGATTACATCTACCGGGATCATGGAAGACCCGGGGTCCAGCCCCCTGCCGGGACCCAGAGCTATTCCCTGTATGGGACGGAATTTTTTAACTCCGAATCGGCCAGCCTGCTGGACAGGGGTCGGGATAACGACGCCCATGTGGTGCTTAATGTGAAAAGCGATCCCCTGGACTGGTTGGCGCTCAAGTTCCGGGGGGATTACACCTACATGGAAAACTACAATTACGCCCGCTACGCCTATGACGGCTCAGGGAACAGGACCTGGGTGACCAACAAGGTATTCGGTATGGAGGGTGATATGGACTTCAGACCGTTTGACGGGGGGAATCTGCTGGTAGGCGCGGAATACAAACACTATGACTGGGAGAACAAGAACACCTTGCTGGACGTGTTCGGCGCCGATGTGGCCGGCTCCGCCACACACGCCGATGCCGACCTTCATTCCACAGGGGTGTATATGGAAGGCCAATACCGGCCCTGCAGATACATCAAGGGGCTGGCGGGCATCCGACATGAAGATCATTCCCAGTTTGGCACCGAAAATCTTCCCCGTTTCGGCCTTATCCTGAACCCCCTCCAGAGCACGGCCCTGAAATTCAATTACGGCAAGCATTTTCTCGCACCCACGCCCAACGATCTTTACTGGCCCAAAGACATCTACACCCAGGGGAATCCCGATCTTCAGCCGGAGAAGGGATGGCACTTCGATGCCGGGGTTGA
>JAWLET010000011.1:0-24399 GCA_041685955.1 Desulfobacteraceae bacterium
ACCCGACTGTAACAGGGCTGTCACCTTGTTCAGGGTATCTTGCGGATCCTCCTCATAGGCCTTCAAAAGAGATAACGAAAGGAGGGCGCCGAATATATAGCTGTAGCAATAAAAGGGATGGTGAATAAAATGGGGGATATGGGCCCATCCCCAGCCGTCTTCTGGAACCGTGTCCACGCAATCTTCATACAGCTTCTCGTTTTGGGCCCGCCAGAGATTACAGATTTCAGCCTCATCCAAAAAATGGTCCTGCCGCAGGGTATGAACGGCCTGCTCAAAACGGGTGAGCACATGCTGCCGAAACACACAGAGGATGATTTCATCCACGCATGCGCTTCGAATCGCGGCTCCATGGTCCTGAAATTCCTCCTTTTTCATAAGATAATGGCAGAACAGCATTTCAAAGAAGACGGCGCCCGTTTCTGCCAGTATGGGAGGGGGTCTGAAATTGAGGTAGCCCTGTTTGGCCGCCAGCCGGTAATGGACCGCATGACCCAGCTCATGGGCCAGGGTCATGAGGTTTTTTATGGATCCGTCATAACTCATGGATATATAGGCGGGATGAGATGGGGCAAAGCACTCGCAGAAAGCCCCCGGCCTTTTCCCCGCCCTTGCCTGGGCATCAATCCGGCGTCTTTTGAACACCTCCCGGACAATGGAGTGGAATATGGGATGCACATGCTCAGCGCATTCCAGGAGCAGCTGTTCAGCCCTTTCAAGGGGGATCTTCCTCGGGCCTTCACCCATGGGAGCCATCAAGTCGAAAGTCTGGAGTCTTTTCACGCCCAAACCCTCGGCCTTGAGCGCGAAGTACTTTCTCGCCAATGGATAATGCACCTCCACCTCAGACATCATGGCCTCCATGCACTCCCCATCCATCTCATTTAAGGCCAGGCTTTGATGTATAAAAGAGGGATATTTCCGAAGCCTGGATTCCTGGACATGGTCCATGACCACTGCATTGAGGATATTTTTGAAAACAACGCCGTATTCACTCAGTTTTCTCATACCCCGTCGGTGGGCCTTACGGCGAACCCCGGGATCCCACGAATGCCGTAAGGCCTGGAGTTGATCCATATGCACCTGACAGGGCTGGCCGTCCAAGGTTAACGCCACGTTCAGCGACCCCATAACCTCATCAAACAGGGATATAAAGGCGTCTCTTCCGGAAAGCCTCTGGCGCTTCACCATCCTTTCTTCTGGTTCGGTTAAGCCATGGGGCCTTTTTTGAAGCAGGCGGAGCAGATATGGTCTGTAATCGGTGAGCGGAGGCTCATGGGCAAGCCTTTCTAAGACGCCCTCGGGCAGTTCCATGAGCCCCGGCTCAAAAAAGGAGAGGTGATTTAAGATGTCATTCCACCTTTGCTTGGTCTTCTTTAGAAGGGCAATCCCTTGGGGGTCATGGGTCTGCGCGGCGGTATAAAGGTAGGCAAAGAGATAGGGCCGCAAACCCTTTTCATGGATGGACTCATATTCTTTAAGGGCAAGGACCAGACCCGGGGAATGCAGATCATTACGGGTGAGTTGGGATCGGTAAGCGGTGCGAAATTCAAGGGCCTTTGTCTCAGCCGCCTTTAAATCCTGGTGGAGTCTGGGGTCCTTCACCCCCACATATAACTCACTGAGATCCCAGGTCATGTCCGAAGGCATCAGTATATGGCTCTCCGGACTCATTGCCTAATGAAGATGCTCAAGGATTTTCCTATTCGGCCGTTTTACGGAGCCGCTTCCCCTGGAGGGTAAAATCGGGACGGTGGCCCAAGGCCACCGTCCCCGGGTGGGTTTAAGCCGCTTCCAGCTTCTGCCGGTCGGCCATGTCCATGAGCACCCGTTCCCGGGCCTTGTCGATCCCCAGGGCCTTTCGCTTTTTGTCAATATGGGCGATCATCAAATGGGCCATTTCACGGGGATCCACTGCAACCCCCCATTTTCCGAATCCCATCTCCTCTAAGCCTTCAAACAGAAGCTTGTGAAACCGGGTATCCTCTACAATGGGAAAGGTTACGCCGAATACCGTATACACCCCGGAGGCCACAAAATAATGCCCGATGGAAATGGCCTTTTCACTCATCCATTCAGGGGCCGCCCCTGCCACGGGCAAGTCGGCGATACTTTCGCCAAGCCCCCCTGCCTTGACCATCTCGGCGGTGGCAATCAAGATCCGGCTGTTGTCCACGCATGACCCCAGCCCCAATACGGGCGGCATGCCCACGGTTTCACACACTTCCCGCAGCCCGGCACCGGCCAGATGCGCGGCCTCAGGCGTATACAGCCCGGCCTTGGCGAGAGAGATCTGTGAACACCCGGTCTGGACCACCAGGACATCGTTTTTGATCAGCTCCTTGACCATCTCCACATGCACCCAATCCTGCTTGACCCTGGGATTGGTGCACCCCACCACACCGGCCACACCCCGGATCCGGCCGTTGATGATATTGTCGTTCAACGGGGTGTAAGAGGCCCTGAAGGTACCCCCCAGCATGTAGTTGATGTATTCATGGGAAAACCCGTGAATCCCGGCATTCCGGATATTGGGGATCTCAATGGGAAGGGTTCGGTTCTTGAACCGGACAATGGCATTTTCCACAATGCTGTCCGTACATTCCCTCGGGGTGTGTTCATGGAACTCGATGTGCTCCACCCCTTCAATGTGACACCGGGGATTGGTGGTAAAGAGCTTGGTCCCGTAGCACTCAGCCACCTTGCCCAGGCCCTGCTTGATACACTGCACATCCACGCCCATGGCATCCACCGCGCCGGTGATCAAAATGGCTTCGGTAGACATGAAGTTTCCGGCGTGGGGAATCCCGTGGCGGGAAAGCATCTCCGCGCCCGAGCAGCACATCCCCACCAGATTGATCCCCTTGGCGCCGGCCTCTTGAGCCGCCTTGATCAGGGTGGGATCGTCCACCGAGGCCAGCATGGATTCAAACAGATTGGGTTCATGGCCGTGGATGATGATATTGACCTGGTCCTCCTTCAGACACCCCATGTTGACTTCCGCCTTTACGGGGGTGGGGGTTCCAAAGAGGATATCGGATATCTCCGTGGCCACCATGGACCCCCCCCAGCCGTCTGCCAGGGCGGTCCGGGAACACTGCTTGGTGATGTTTTCATAGTGCTGATCCACCCCCATGTGGGTCCGGTGCATCAACTCCATGATCTCCCGCATGGCGCCCCGAGGCACCACACCCTGTTTGCGCCAGGTCTCCAGGGTCTTTTCAGGCACCCGTTTGGCAAACGGGATCTCGCCTTCCACCTGAATATAGGTCCGCTCCAGTTCCTCATACAGATCCCTGGCAATCTCCTCCACGGACCGGTCTTCCGTTTCGATCCCGATGGATTGGGCCACCTCTTCCAGCTTGATGGGATCTTTAATGGAATAATCCGCAATGTTCCCGTTCACCACTTCCCGGAAAACGTCCAGCATGGACATGCCGTGATCCGTATGAGCGGCCGCACCGCTCGCCACCATCCGGGCAAAATTCCTGGCCTGAACGGTATCGATGGTGGCCCCGCACACTCCTACCTTGCCGTAGGGGTCCTTGGCATTGAGCCGACACGGACCCATGGAACAATGCTTACAGCAGGCGGAATCCGCTCCGATGGGACAGGCCTTCATGGTATTGGCCCGGTGAAACGCGGTCTCCACCCCGTCTCGCTCCGCCTTTTTCAACATCTGAGTCGTTGCGTCGCAGGACGTGGCCTCCTTAATGTCCAGTACCTTGGGCGCCTTCGCCTTCTTCATCTCTTTTTCCATTGAACATCTCCTTCCATTCTCGGGGATTACCCCTGGTTTATATTCGTATCCTCGGGAAACGTACACCCTTTGGCAAGGCATTCAGAACAAAGCCCGATAAATTCCAGCTTGTGCCCGAAAATGCCGTATTTTGTCAGTTTACCCAGGGCCTTTTCCGCATTTTTGATGGGAGAGGTGGAGACTTCGTCAAACACATCTTCAATCCTTCCGCACCGCATACAGGTGAGGTGGTAATGGGGCCAGGTATTTCCGTCAAAACGCATCGGGGACCGACCCGGATCCAATTGTTGGATGATCCCCATCTCGGCCAACACCTCCAGGTTCCTGTAGACGGTGGCCAGGCTGATCCTGGGAAGCCGCTCCCTCACCTGTTCATACACTTCATCCACTGTGGGATGGGTGTTATTGTGCCGGACCGCGTCCAAAATCACCTCACGCTGCTTTGTCAGGCGAATGGTATGTTTTGATTCCAAAAGTTACCCCTTCATATTTGATAATAATTACTATTATCGTTAATTCAACCCGTTTGTCAATATGAAAAATCCATTTTCCTAAAAATTCTGTCTTCCCCCACCATGTTCGCTTACAAGAACACATTTTATAAGCCATGTGTTGGTAACGAGTATGTCCACCCACGAATAATTTTTTGATGCTATCGACTTTTCGATTCAGAAACGCACCATATTTTGAAAGGACAAGGAGATCAACCGGTTATGCGGAGGCTTAGGAAAGTACGGCGCAAAAGGAATTCCGTAATTTGACGCTCAGATTGTGGAAAAGGGCCAAAAAATAGCCCGGCGGGTTTCAGCCCTGCTCAAAACTGTGCATGGGTCCGCAGTAAACATGACAACGTCTCAAAGGCAACCGGTAAAAGACATTTTTGAAGGTTAGGATCGGGCGGATTCCACCGCTTGGGGTTTTACGGAAAATACAGGGCATGGGGCCTGACGAAGGATTCTTTCAGCCGTACCGCCCATCAGTTTGTTGATCAGGCCGGACCTGCCATGGGTGCTCATGACGATCATGCCGGCATCGCTTTCTCGGGCCGCTGCCACAATTTGATCAGTAACATCCCCCACTTCAACCCGTGTTTCTATCTCAATTTCCTTTCCGAAATCTCCCACGAGGCATGCTGAGAAGTCCTGTATCATCTGTCTGTCTTCTTCCTCGAGTATGCGTTCCCAAGGGTTTCCCGGTACTCTGGTGAGGTCCTGAGCCATTTTCTCAGACATAACATGGAGGACCACCACACCGGCATTGAATTTCCTGGCAAAAAAGGCAGCCCACGAGAACGCCTCGCAAGAGTAAAGAGAAAAATCTGTCGGAACCAAAACCAGGGTTACCGTTTCAAAGTCCAGGACGAACGATTCATACCGTTCCCGCCAGTCGGTGCCGAACTTCTCATAGAAAAGGGGCCTGAGTCTGGCAAACCACGCACCGGTCTTTTTTGCGCCGCTTTGGTGTGCACTGATAATCTCCAGAAGGTATTCTGGAAGATCCATCATTTTTTCCTTAGGTACATAGGCTAAGGCCCCAGCTTCTAAGGACTTCATTAAATGATCGGGGCTTAATGCGTGTGCCGTCAGCATCAAACAAGGGATTCCTCTTTCTCTGCAAACCTCTAAAAGATCATAGCCATGGACCCCCATAATATCCAGAACGGCGGCATCATACTTGTTGGTCTCCAAAAATCCTCTGGCTTGTTCATAGGTCAACGCTGTATCTACCTGACACATGCTGAGGATCTCTTCCAGGGTCTCCAGTACATCCGGTTCATCATCTACTGCCAAAATCCGTTTGCCTTGGAGAGTGGTCCTACTCTTCATATTTTTATTCCTCTCTTAAAATGGCGGCAAAAACAACCCATCAGCTCTATTTTTTTACCAGTTCATGCGCCAAAATGAATTCCACCGCAAGCTGAGTGGCCTTTCCCACCACATCCGTGCATTTGTCCCGGTGACCTCCGGCCTCCTCGAATTTGGCAAATTCATCCGGATCGGCGATATAATAAGCCCGCCCGAATTTTTGTGTCTGAATATCCCGGCAGCTAATCGATCCCAGCACTTTAATATACCTCTGAGTAAATTTTCTCACCAGCTTGAAATTTTCAAAGCGAACGCCCTCAGGATCCTCAAAGTCGGAACGTTCCCGGCCAAAAAGCTGGCTGATGGCGAGAATCCCGGCAGCATATCCCCCGCAAACACCCATCCCCGTGAGGCCGCAGCCACCAGCAAACCCGGTCGCAGCCTTAAATATCCCATCGTCCTGCATATCCAAGCTGTCATAAATAGCGCCCAAGGCGGCCTGGGAACATCCCCTGTAGTGCGCCTCGTACTCAAATCCCAGCTTATAGGACTTTTGTGCAAGTTTTACAGTCGTCTCACCCTGTTCCATATAGTCACTCCAGTTCGATGGACCATAGACTAAAGGGACCAACTCAATATATTCATGAAGGCATCCCTATCTCGGGTCTAAAGTCCAAGGTCGTAATCAAGACTTATCGGATACCCTTCGAAATACGTTTTTATCATCAATCCTCATTTTTGTTCTTCCAGAAGGCTACGGATAAACTGCGAAGTAGTATAAATCTTAAATTTCTGGGCCCGCAATTTGGCATTATGGAGATTATGAACGCAGGAATTACATTCCGTGAGTACAATCTCAGCCCCGGCCTCTTCCGCCTCCTCAAGACGCCTTCTCGCCATTCCGATGGAATTCTTGGGAAATGCACCTCGTACACCCCCTCCTGCCCCGCAGCAGAGCGCATTGGCCCGGTTGTGCCGCATTTCCACAAAATTGGGGGCAAAGCGTTGAATAATCTCCCGGGGCGCTTCATAAATCCCGCAATGTCGGCCCAAATCACAGGGATCATGATAGGTGACCACTTTATCGGTTTTTACCCCAAAATCAAAATCCTTCAGAAACTGGCTGATATGCAAAATGCACAAACCCGCATCTCTGAGACCTTGATACTGGGCGTCGTTGTGGAACGTCCTTGAACAGTAGGGACAACCTGTGAGGAGTGTTTTGGCGCCTGTGGCCAGAACCCGATCCACGTTCTTTTGAGCCAGGTGGGGATTGATTTCAAATCCCACATCCTCCAGCACCCCACTGCAGCACACCTCGTCCACAAGGGTATAGTCCACATTGAGGTGATCCAGAATATCCAAGGTGGCTAGAGTGGCCTCATCTTCCCGATAAGCACCCACACACCCGATAAAAAAAACGATTTCAGCCTTCTTATTTCGCTCTCGTTCAAAATCCTCGGGCTCATCTTCTGCATAAATATTGGTGTGTTCATAAAGGACCTGGTTCATCCCCACGAAGGCTGGATGACAAGAGCCTGCGTGAACCATGTCCTTCCTGACCTGTTTAATGATCTCCGGTGGATTCACACCGGATGGGCACTGCTCAAAGCAGTTAGCACAGGTCGTACACTGAAACAGGGTCTCTATCAGTTCATCATTCAGGGCCACATTCCCGTCCATGACCTCCTTAAGGATCAGCATTTTCCCCCGGGCATTAAATGCCGGCCTTTTGGTAAATCCGAATAGCGGGCAAACCGCTCGACAAAAACCGCAACTGGAACACCGCAGCACCTGATCGCGGAACTGTTTTTCAAAGTCATATTTGCCTTCCATTCACCCCTCCAGCCCCATTTTTCCCGGATTGAGGACATTGTTCGGGTCCAAAAGCCCTTTTATGGATTGCATCACGTTCATACTCACCGCGTCGTGTTCCAGCCCCATGAAGGGTATCTTGGCCAGGCCGATGCCATGTTCACCCGTCAGCGTACCCCCCAGTTCAACCACCTTTTCAAACAGCTCGGCAGACGCTGCTTCCACGTGTTGAACCTGCTGTGTGTCGGTCCCATCAAAGCTGATGACCGGGTGGAGATTCCCATCTCCTGCGTGCCCTACCGTGGGGATCTGGAGTTGATATTTCTGGGCCAGGTCTGCAATATACCGCAGCATTTCAGGGATTTTGGACATGGGCACGGCCAAGTCCTCCACAATGAGATTATAGTTTATACGGGCCATCACGCCATATGCTGATTTTCGGGCTGCCCACAGCGCAGCAGCACTTTTCTCGGAATCCGCATGCTTCACCATTGTGGCGTGGTTCTGTTTGAAAATGGTCACAACCTTCTTCATCTGAAACCCGGTCTCTTCTTGCGTATACCCGTCTGTTTCGGCCACCAGCATGGCTTCCACTTCCGGCAGGCCCAGGTCCGTATTCTGATTGATGGCCATCAGGCTCTGCTGATCCACCACCTCCAAGGCACTGGGAACAATGCCCGAATACATAATCTCACTGATGGCACGGCCTGCATCCTCCAGGGTCTCAAAGGTGGCCATGGACGTAGCGGTCATGGGGGGCTTGGGATTGATTTTAAGCGTAATCTCGGTGATAACCCCCAGGGTCCCCTCTGACCCCACAAAAAGCCGTGTCAAATCATAACCCGAAGCACTCTTCATACATTTTGACCCGGTATGTAGGATTCTTCCATCAGGCAAAATCACCTCCAACGCCAGCACATAGTCTTTTGTTGTCCCGTATTTGGCCCCTTTAATGCCACCGGCATTGGTGGCCACATTCCCTCCCAGAGTACACACCGATCCGCTTGCCGGATCAGGGGGAAAGAAAAAACCCTGAGCAGTCAATGTTCGATCCAGGTCCGCATACACCACCCCGGGTTGAACCACCACCAGCCGGTCTTCAATGTTGACGGCAATGATTTTGTCCATGCGGCTCAGATCTAAGATAACCCCGCCGCGCTCCGCCACAGCCAGGCCGGCCAGTGACGTTCCCGCCCCCCGGGGGGTCACCGGGAACCGCTCTTGGTTTGCCAGCCTCATGATGGCCATGATTTGTTCCGCAGTATCGGGCCACAGGGCCACATCAGGCCTATGCCGGTGTTCAGAGGCGTCTTTTGTGTAGGCGATGAGATCGATCAGAGAATCACTGAAATTTCCAGCCCCCACGATCGCTTTCAAGGATTCTTTAACAACGGGATCCACTATGAACTCCGATGGTTATAGCGTTTAAAAAGTCTCATAGAATGTATCGGATTTGGGCCAGGCCATTTCTCCACCCTGATGCGAAGCGTTCTTTGTCAGATAGCCCCTACTGAAAAGAGGGAGCAACATCAAAAAGCTGAATTCATGGGAAACCAAAACCGAGTTTGCAAAGAGGTCTCTTTTCAATAAATCAGGGGATTGCTTTTTCCGGAACGGTACTGGATTCCACACCTGTCCCGGACTCCGATCCGGGATTCGCTTGAATGACAGCGGATTGCCTTGTTTCGTCATTCCGGCGAACGCCGGAATCCAGAGGGCTTGCCCAAATTATGGAGATGTTACACAAAAGATTCCATTGACGCAGAAGATTTGGGCATCAGGGCATCAACGGATGCCTTTGACCTCCTCGGCTATCGCCATAAACTCATTTTCGGAAAGCACCCTTTTGAGGTCATGGGACCTGAGCTTTACCGCCTGAAGGACCGCCAGGGCGTCGTCTTCGTCCAGTTCCAGCCCCAGTTTATCGCACCATACCCAGATATTGTCCAGTCCGCTCTTTTTTCCCATGAGTATCTGGGGTTCCCCGCGACCCACAAAGGCCGGGTTCACCGGATACAAGGTGGTGGGGTGATCATCGTACGCATTTCGAAACCATCCCGTAACAATACCGGATTCTATACTGTAAGCACCATCCCCCACTAAAGGCCTGCAGGAAGGAATCTCGACTCCGGAAAGTTCACGAACCAGTTGGGAAAGTGAATACATTTTTTTGTAATCGATGCCCACATCAATGCCATACATGGTCAGTAATGCCATGACGGTTTCTTCCATAGGGGTATTGCCGGCACGCTCCCCGATGCCCAACACCGTAGAATGAATCACCTCTGCGCCTGATAAAACCGCATTAATGGTGTTGGCCACGCCCAAACCGAAGTCTGAATGGAAATGAATTTCAAGGGGCTTATCGATCCGCTCCTTGACCTTTTTTGTGAAGTAAGTCGCTGCCTGGGGGTTGAGTGCGCCAAAGGTGTCCACCAGGGTAAAAGCGTCCATATGCCCTTCATCCGCTACCTTTTCCACCAGGTTGAGCAGCCATTGGATATCAGATCGGGTGGCATCGATGGTGAAAAAGACTGTATAAAGGCCCTGTTCCCTGGCAAATGAGGTCGCTTTTATGGAAAGATCAATGGCTTTTTCCATGGGCCACTTGTAGCCCTTTTCGATCAAGTGCTGACTGGATGGAATCTCGATCACAATGCCGTCTATGCCGCAGTCGGCAGCCAGCTGCACATCCTGTACCATGCAACGGCAAAAACAAAAAATATCCGAGTTTAAATCCCTTTTAACGATCTCACGGATGGCCTCTTCATCCCGAGGGGATACAGCAGGCATTCCCGTTTCAATACGATGAATGCCCACCTCTGAAAGCTTTTCAGCAATTCTGATTTTATCATCCTTGGTAAAGATAACTCCGGCCTGTTGTTCCCCGTCCCGCAGTGTGACATCATGGATCTTCACCGACTCAGGGATAATAAAATCTTTTTTGACCTCATCAAGGTAGTTCCAGGGGCTGACGAACCAGTTTTCTGATTTCCATGGTGAATTATTCAATATTTCTCCTCCCAAATTTAGTGTGCATGCACCCGCATTTCTGAAATTGCCCTTTTCGCGTAATAATTAAAAGCGATTGTCGCCAGTAAGACGATTCCAGGGACGACCCTTCGGATTTCAGGACTCACGCCCAGAATAAAAGACGCGTTATTCAGGCTTTCCACAAAAATAACGCCGAAAAGCGTTCCCACAATAACATTTTTTCCCTGAAAAATAACCGTCCCCATCATGGCCGCGGCAAAGGCCGGAACCATGAACCGGTTTCCGATATCGACAGCCGCTGCACCTGCACTGGCCGCCTGTAAGATGCCGCTCAGAGGACTCAATAGCCCGCAGATAATAAACGAAAGAAGTGTTATCATGCGGATGTTGACACCCGAAAGTCTGGCGGCCTCGATGTTGCCGCCAACCAAAGTAATTTGACGACCCCATCGTGTCTTCTCCATGAACAGGTAGCAGAGAATAAAAACCACGACCATGAAAAAAACAGGCATCCGAATATTCAAAAGAGTCCCCCTCCCGAGATACTCAAAATCCTGGGGCAGAATCTGCATGGATTGTCCACCGGACAGCCAATATAAAAAACCACTCAGAATAAATAACGTCCCGAGGGTGGCGATAAAGGAATTGATATATAAACGGGTGACCAATAGCCCGTTGAAGGCACCGATAATCAACCCGACTGAAACCCCGGCCACGATGCCCACCCATACCGGGTACCCGACTTCAATCATGACAAAGGTGGAGAGCATGGCCCCATATCCGGCGATATTGGGAAAAGACAGATCTATCCCGCCGGCCGCAATGACGATGCTCAGCCCGAATGAGACAAAAGAGACCAGGCTTGCCGTCAGCATGATATCCGCCACATTGGCCGGGCTTAGAAAGACCGGCCGATAAATGGCAATGGCCAGGTATATAAAAAAGAAAAATATGAAGACAGCATATCTGATCAGAAAGACAGTAACGGCGTCTCTTCTGTGCAGTGCACGCATATGTTTCGGATTAGAAATGGACTTGCTCAATTTCTCCCCTCTTGACTGTTGTTATGGAAACTGCAAGGATCAGGAAAAGCCCCTGGACAAGTGGAATATAATAGAACTTGACCGCATTGAGGGTAAGTCCGTTAATGATGGTATAAAAGAAAAGTGCTCCCAAGAGGGTTCCAGGAAAATTATACTTGCCCGCTTTGAAGGCCGCTGAACCTAAAAAGACCGCCCCCAGGGCGTAGACCAAAAGGAATCGCCCGGAATAAACCATAGATCCGCCGATTCTCAGCGTTTCAATCAGACCGGTAATTCCAAAGATGAGTCCTGCAGCAACAAATGTACATCCTTTTATAATTTTGGCCTTCAGGCCTACCTCTTTTACGGCTTCGATGTTCTCTCCCAACGCCAAAATGTATTGCCCAGCTCGGGTTCGGGTCTGAAAAAGCCAACAGAGCAAAAAGAGCGCCAGCATGACGATGATGGGAATGGGCAGGGGCCCCACATGGCCTTGAACAATTTGCAGGATACTTTCGTCGTATTTATAGATCCAGTGGGTCACACCGTGTCCGATATAGCGTTCAAGTCCCATGTAAATGAACCAGGCAGCCAATGTGACCATGAAGGACGACATTCCAAACCCCACGACGAGTATGGCGATACATAATCCGGAAGCCATTCCAATGGCCAAACATGCCAGTACAACCCAAATGGGTGAGTATCCGGCCATGATCATCTTAAGCATTACCGCCCCAATCAGCCCCGTCAGCCCAGCATAGGAGAGATCAATTTCTCCCATCATCATGATGAGGGTCAGTCCAAAAGCGCATACCCCTAAGGATGTGGTCTGAACCAGAATATTTTGAATATTGCCCCAACTGAGGAAATGCCTTGACCACAGAGAGAAAACGATAATGGCCAAAACGAACGCAAAGAGCAGACCATAATTGGCGATAAGCTTATTCCAGTTATTCGTTTTTTGAATCATTGTATTTTCCGCCCATTACATAGAACAGCAATTCATCCTTGGTCGTACCTTTATTCACCAATTCCTTGACTAACCGACCTTTGAACATAACCAAAGTCCGATCGCAGAGGGTCAGGACTTCATTCAGTTCGTTGGAAATAAAAATGACTCCCGCACCATTTTTGGCCAAATCCACAATCATTTTGTAGATATCATGTTTTCCGCCCACATCAATTCCTTTGGTTGGTTCGTCGAATATATATATGCTTGAATCGCTCAGAAGCCATTTACCAATAACCACCTTTTGTTGCGTCCCACCGCTCAGGAGGCGGGTCTCCTGTTCAGTGCTCGGGGTGGCCATTTTGAAATCCTTGATGGATTTCTCCACCACTTTCCGTTCCTTCTGTTTTTTGATCCAAACCCCCCCCACACAGAATTTCTTTCTTAAGGAGGCCAGGGTCATGTTCTTTCGTATGGATTCAGTTGTCACCAGACCCTGTTTTCGCCTTTCTTCGGGGACCAGTGCGATGCCGGCATCGATGGCATCTCTAGGATCCCGAATCTTCAGATCCTCGCCTTTCAACGTGATGGCACCGGATTGCCTTCGATCCGCACCAAAAATGGCCCTCGCGACTTCACTTTTCCCTGCACCAATGCTACCCACAATGCCGAGTATCTCTCCGGAATGAAGTTCAAATGAAATATCTGCGGCTTTTTTTATAGGGGTAAGTGCTTTAACCGAAAAAACAACGTCACCGACGGAGGCCGCTTCCTTGGGGACCTGTTGTTTGAGTTCCCGTCCCACCATGTGTTTCACCAGTTCCGTCTGCGTGAGTTCGTGCACGGATTGGGTCAGGATCTTTTTACCATCGCGCAAGACCGTGATCCGATCGCATATCCGGTATATTTCTTCCAACCGATGGGAAATATAGACGATGGTGATCCTTCTTTCTTTACATCGATCCAGAAAACTGAAAAGAGCCTCTGTGGATTTCTGGTCCAGCCGGGCTGTGGGTTCATCCAGGATGAGAAATTGGGGATCTGCGACCAAGGCCCTCGCCACCGTAACAAGCTGTTGTTGAGAAATACTGATATCTTGAACCTTGGCGTTGATGTCGATATCTGAAGATATTTCCTGTAAATAAGGGGCTGCCTTTTGCGTCAACTGCTTTCGATCCATAAGGCCCAGTTTGTTGACAGGCTCCATGCCCATACAGATATTATGAGCCACTGTAAATATGGGCACCAGGTTCAGGTCCTGATGAATCAGACTGAGACCTAAACCCCTGACCTGACGGATATCCATACCCTTGGCATTTTTGCCGTCGATATGCAGGCTGCCGGAATCCTCGGTGTATTCCCGGTAGAGGATCTTCATAAGGGTCGATTTTCCAGCGCCGTTTTCGCCGACCAAGGCATGGCTTTCGCCCCTTCTGACTTCAAAATCAACATGATCCAGGGCCACCACACCTGGAAAATATTTTGAAATGAGGCTTGCCTTAATAACGACATTCGCATCATCGTTTTGTGCAGTACCCATTTTCTTCCTTACAAACCATTATGAACAGGCATTGTTGGGGCATCCCCGGCAGCTCTTTTGGTGTGCCTGCCGGGGATGGACTTAATCGTTCACTTTTACTTCAATCGGGTTTTTTCTACCAGGGTCTTTTTTTCCCCTTGTGAAAGAAGGACCATGCCTCATCCAGTTCCATAAGCACCTTATGCTTAAATGATTTGCTGGCTCCGGTATTGGTAATCAGGTGGGAGGGCACCAAGTGCAGGGTGGGAAGGTTGGATTTGGCCTCCTTAACGGTCTTATACTGCATGGCCTTTTCAAGCATCTCCGCTGCGTATTCTCCCTGCGCTTTGGGGACCAGGCCCAAAAGGGCGGTTCTGGGAGCGTCCGATTTGGCCATTTCAGCGAGGACCGGACGATCAGCATCCGTGCAGATGACAGCTACCTGTTTTTCCTTTTTCATATCTTTAATGGCCTTGATGGCCCCTACTGCAGGCTGACCCCAGGTACAGACCACGCCTTTAAGGTCCGGATGAGACCGCAGGGTCGCCTTAACGATGTCGTAGGAATTGTTAATGGCATCTGCAGTATCCACTTCATATACGTCGGCAATTCGTTTTATCTTGGGAAAGTTTTTCAAGACGAGTTCCGCAGAATCTCTTCGAACCACCAGGGAGTGCCAACCCGCTGCATCCAGAATAATATATTTTCCCTCGCCATGCATTTGATTGACCATCCAGACGCCCATATTGACATTGCCTTCCCAACTGTCGGACATCACCGTGCAGACCGCACCCGGGAGGAACATCTGCTGACCGATCAGGGGAATATTCGCATCCCATGCCTTCTTAGACACGTCGACAAATGCACCGCCTTCGCCACCTTTGATAATAATGCCGTCCACCTTCCTCTGAATGAAATTCTCCACATCCGCCTTTTGCTGATTGGTGGCGCCCTGGGCATTGGTTGAGATAACCTTGTAGTCCCTGGCCTCGAAATAATCGACTATGGCCTTGTTGGCAAGATAGTTCCAGTCATTTCCGAGCCATTGGTTGGCGATACCGACCACCTTTTGCCCCGCAGATACTGGGAAAGCAAAAGCGGTAATACATAAGAAACAGAGCACCGAGACAATGAGCAAGTAGCCTTTTTTCATGATAAAACCTCCATCCCAATTAAAAAGTCATGTTAATCCTGTTTTTTTACCTGGATCGATCCTTTTTCTCCAAAAACTTTATTTTTCACCCCCTTCCTTACTCAATACTATGTCGAACACTATTTTGAGCAAATTGGCTTTTCTGTGAAGGAGAAAACAACATCCGAAGCTTAGTGGTACAGAAAGCATACCATTGGTTCACTGTCAAGTATTTTTTAATTTAATGTGATTTTTTTTAAAAACAGCAACGGTTTTAGGTCCGTATCCAACCTTCAAATACGTTATATTATATCGATTTTATGGATAATTTATGAATTTATTGGCCATCTTTTTTTTTGATTGACAAAATTGTTTTATGCGATAGTATGATCCTGACAGAAATTCAGAGGTAGGACCAATGACCAATGACAGATAATAATATCTTTGTTCCTTTAAAGCCCAAAAGAATTTCCGAAGAGGTCGTAAGACAGCTCAGGACTTTGATCTTCGAAGGGAAATTGCAGCCCGGTGAGAAGCTGCCTCCGGAAAGAGAACTGGCCAAATCCCTCCACGTGAGCAGGGTCTCCCTGCGTGAGGCGTTAAATACGCTCCAGGGTCTGGGGTTGATAGAGATTCAGCAAGGGAACCGGACGTTTGTCCGCCCGATTACCACCCGATCCATACACGACCCGCTGGTGTCATTTTGCAAAACCGCGCCTTCCAACATACTAAAGGTCTTCGAGATTCGAAAATTCCTGGAAGTCGGATCCGTTTCTCTCGCTGCTGAGCGGGCTACTGATGAAGAAATCAAAGAAATCGAAGACATTCTGATAGGTATGGAGGAAGATTTAAAACATAACCGCCTCGGCGCCAAATCCGATTTGGATTTTCATCACGCCATATCAAAAGCCACCCATAATGAGGCCTACACCCATATGATGCAAACGCTCTATGACCTGTTGCAGGAGGAGCTTCGTATTGCATGGGGCGGCGTTTTTGAAAAAGAAGAGAGACGAAAGGCACTGTTCAATCAACATCAAAACATCTTCCGCGCCATCAAGGAACACGCTTCGGAGTCTGGGATAAGGGCAGCACTGAAGCACTTGAATTACGTGGAGGATAATTGGCGGGATGCTTTACTTAATAGAGAATGAACCAATTTACGTAAGGGGTAGACATGGGTGATTTAAAAGCTGTTATTGATGGGAATGAAATAAGTGCAGATGAGGGGACCACCATCCTGCAGGCGGCGGAAGCAGCGGGAATATCGATTCCCACTCTTTGCCACCGTCCGGACCTGAGCCCCGAAGGGAACTGCCGGGTGTGCGTGGTAGAGGTGGAGGGCGCGCCCAGGCTGGTGGCCTCATGCCACACGCCGATATCCGAGGGAATGGTAATCCACACCCGGTCAGCCAAAGTGTTGAAGGCACGCAAAACCATCATCGAGTTATTGCTGGCCGGCCATACCGGCCCCTGCGTGACCGATGAATGTGCCCGGGAATGCGAACTGCACTGCCTGGCCGCAGAACTGGAGGTGGGTGCTCCGCAATTTGGGGTGAGACGGCGACGGTTTTACCCGGTAGAGGAAATCAATCCGTACGTGAGACGAGACATGTCGCGTTGTATCCTGTGCCGACGGTGTATTCGAGCCTGCACTGAAATTGCCAAGAAGAATATCCTGAGCATAGCCTACCGGGGGTTTGGATCCAAGGTGGTGGTGGGCTGCGATGAGCCTCTGGATACGGAGGACTGCCGGGATTGCGGTATCTGTATCGAGTATTGTCCCACCAGTGCATTGAGAAGACCGAATAAGGAGGTGGCCTGATATGGAAAAAAATCGACTCCTGGAAATAATCAAAACAGAACAGGCGGAACAGGGGTACGTATCGAAAGAGGCCATGAGAGATATAGCCGAGACCCTGAGGACCCCTGTGGCCCACGTATACGGAGTGACCACGTTTTACTCATTTCTGTCTACCCGGCCGCAGGGACGGCATGTGATCCGGATCTGTAAGAGTGTGCCGTGTCTGCTTCAAAAAGGAGATATGCTTGTTTCAGCCATCGCCGCAGAACTGGGGATCGGTCCTGGAGAGACCACTGCGGACGGGAGATTCACCTTTGAGCTGACCAACTGCATTGGGGCCTGTGATCAGGCCCCGGCCATGCTGGTGAATAATGAGGTGTACGGGAATCTGACCTCTGAGAAGGTCAAAGAGATACTGCAATCCTATGATTAGAGATCTAAAGGAGAAGGCCGTGCCGGAGAAAAGAATCTTATTGGACAATGTAAAAGCGATCGACCCCGAAGACATAAAGAGCTACGAAAGCCGGGGCGGTTTCAAGGCCCTTCACCAGGTCCTGGGGATGTCACCTGAGGAGGTGATTGAGGTGGTCAAGGCCTCGGGTCTTCGAGGCCGCGGCGGGGCTGGATTTTTGTGCGGCGCCAAATGGGAACTGGCCCGAAAGTCTTCCGGGGATGAAAAAGTCCTTATCTGCAATGCCGACGAAGGAGAAGTGGGCACCTTCAAAGACCGCTACATCCTTCAGCACAATCCCTTTGTCCTGCTGGAGGGGATGGCCATCAGCGGGTATGCCATTGGTGCGAAAAAGGCCTATATCTACCTTAGAGCGGAATACCACTATCTTTTGAAAGGGCTTTTGGATGCCATTGATCAGTGCAAGGAGAAGGGATACCTGAAGGATCTTGACATTGAAATTCGTGAAGGGGCCGGGGCGTATATCTGCGGAGAGGAATCGGCGCTGATGAACTCCATTGAAGGGAAGCGAGGGGAGTCGCGGTTTAGGCCACCGTTTCCGCCTGAGAAGGGTCTGTTTGGAAAGCCGACCATCATCAACAACGTGGAGACGCTCATGAATGTGCCTTTGATCATGGAGAAGGGGTCGAGCTGGTATCAGGGTCTGGGAACGGAGAAGAGCAAAGGAACGAAGCTTTTCTGTGTGAGCGGAGATGTCAAAAGGCCCGGCGTATATGAGATGGAGCTGGGCTGTAGCCTCAGAGAACTGGTGGAGGACCTGGCGGGTGCGGAGGCGGTCAAATGGGTCCAGGTGGGAGGCTCTGCAGGAGGGATTGTTCCGTCTGATCAGCTGAATACTACGCTTAGCTATGAGACGGTTTTGGGTTCCGGAACGGTGATGGTGTTTGATGAAAGTAGGGATGTTCTGGACTTTGTATATCATACCCTGGAATTTCTCAATGAAGAGTCGTGCGGCAAATGCGCCCCCTGCCGGGAGGGAACCGAGGTGATGGTGGAGATATTAGGAAGGCTGACTAAGGGAGAAGGATCTGAGGAGGACCTAACCAATCTGGAGACGCTTTCTGACGTGATGATGAGCACTTCCTTATGCGGACTGGGCCAGGCCGCACCCATCCCGGTCCTGGATACCTTGAAGTATTTTCGAAATGAATATGAAAACCGCATCAGTCAGTCGGTGTTTTTGAGACGTCTTAAGACCTTGAATGGTTAGGGCTGTGGATGATTTAGACAGTTTGAAGGAGGTCATGAAAAGTGAAAGAGCGAACGAACAAATACCTGTGTCCCTATTGCAGCACGACATTCGAGACATTTGAAGACCTGAAGAATCATGCCCTGGCGGTGCACGCCGGCGAACCGGCCCCGTTGCCGGAGGGGATGATACGGTTGACCTTGAACGGGGAAAAATACCAGGTTCAGGTGCAACCGGAATGGACCCTCAATTATTTGATTCATGACAAGCTGGGGCTGACATCGCCCAAGATGTTCTGTGACCGGGGCGCGTGCGGGTCATGTACGGTAATCATGAATGGGCGGCCGATCCTTTCCTGCATGGCCCTGGCCATTGAGTGCGATGGGAATACCGTAGAGACCGCGGAAGGGATTGCCGATCAGGAGCATCCCCTGGTGGAAACCTATGTAAAACATCATGCCATGCAGTGCGGCTACTGTACGCCGGGTTTTATTACCACGGCCAAGGCGCTTCTGGACAAGAATCCGGACCCTGCGGAAGCGGAGATTCGGGAGGCCCTGGGCGGGAACCTTTGCCGGTGCGGCACCTATCCCCAGCATCCCAAAGCCATCCTGGAGGCCGCAGAGATTTTGCGAGACAGTGAAGGGGGAGAATAACATGAGTGTACAAAAGGAATACGACCGAATGATTGAGATGGAGGATAATCTCGGGTTTGACAAATATCCGCTCAAGGATTTCGATCAGATCGGAAGAACAAATGTCCGGCGGCTGGACGGCAAGGAAAAGGCCAGCGGACGCGCCGAATACACCATGGACATCCAGTTGCCCGGCATGCTTTACCTGAAATTTTTGACCTCCCCCTATCCCCATGCGGAAATCAAGCATATGGATACCCGTAAGGCGGAAGCGTTGCCCGGTGTACGGGGAATTCTTAGATACGACGATCCCGACCTTCCGGAAGTGGCCGATCTGGGGGGACACGGCCCCACCGCTGAAAAGCCGGTTCCTAAAGTAGCCTATTTTGAGGGCGAGCCGGTTGGGGTAGCCGTGGTCGCGGACAGCGAGGGTATCGCTGAGGAAGCGTTGCGGTTGATCCAGGTGGAATGGGAAGAACGCCCCTTTCTGTTAGACGTGGAGAAAGCGCTTGAAACCGATGCACCTCTGGCCCATCCTGAAATTTACCCTGAAAACAATTTGGAAGTGGAGCATGCTGAAACACACGGCGATGTGGAAAAGGGTCTTTCTGAGGCGGACCGGGTTGTAGAGTTCAAAGTCACGAGACGACTTCATACCTATGTTTCACCGGAAAGACCCTGCGGCGTGGTTCGGTGGAACGGGGATTACCCCGAGTTCTGGCTCAAACACCAGCGGCCCCATGAAAACAAGCGCGCCATCTCTTCCTGGTTCGATCATATTCCCATGAACCGGGTGGAAATGCACATGCCCTATCAAGGCGGCACGTTCGGCGGCTGGACCCAGTTTCCCTGGAACCAGGGCCCCATGTATTGTGCCGCTCTCCTTTCCAAAAAGACCGGTCGCCCGGTAAAATACGCCTTTGAGCGAAGGGGAGATTTCTACGGTGGATCCATGGATGAGGGGAATTACCACTTTCGGGTGGGATTTAACCATGATGGCACCATTACCGCGGTGGAGGCAAAGGCCCATCTATCCAATCCCATGTGGGAAGGTTTCGGACCCGGGAACCACTTTGAGGACAATACGCGGATTCCCAACCTCTACGCCCCGAGAAAAGTGATTAAAGTCAACAAAGGACCCAATACAGCAGTTCGATGCGAGCAACTCCCCAACACCATGTCGTTTACTCTGGTGATGGACCGAGTGGCCGCGGAGTTGGGAATGGATCCCATTGAAGTGGCCATAAAAAACGACGGGGCCAAAGGACACGATATGCAATGGCTCACCGAACGAAAAGCGGAGGTCGGATTTACGCCCCGGGACAGCCTGAAGGAGTGCCTGGAAAAAGGAAAGGCCGCCATAGACTGGGGCAACAAATGGCATCCGCCCGGGACCCATAAACTCCCCAACGGTAAAATGCACGGCATCGGATTTACCTGGACCCATGAATGGGATGATTCGTGCGGCTCCGGCGAAATCGCCATGCGGTTAGAACGAAATGACGGCACCGTGAGCATTCTGGGAATGCGATGCGACAACGGAGTGAATGCCGAAACCGGGTATTGCCAGATCGCGGCCAATGAACTGGGGATGCGCTTGGAAGATGTGTTTTATCGACCCCATACGGACACCGGATTCTTTCCCATGTGCCCCGATTCCTCCACAAACACCGGCGTCAACGGATGGGCCGTCCGGCATTGTGCGCGGCTTTTGAAGGCCAAAATCCTGGAGGCGGCCACAAGCCCCAGGGCGGTAACCCAAAGAGGCATGTACCCGCCTCACTTCCCGGATATGAAACCCGAGAACCTGGATATCAAGGACAGCATCATCTTTGTAAAGGTCGATCCGTCACAAAAACTCTCTGTGGCTGAGCTGGTCGGCACCTCTGCGGAGGCGGGCCCCCTGTCATTCCATGAACTGTACGGTGCTGAAAGGCACCCGTTCAGCATACCCCTCTTCGCCCATGCCTACCAGGCCCAGATCGGCTGTTATAAAGGGTTTCGCCCTAAATTTTGTCGGCAGACCCATTTTATGGAGGTGGAAGTGGATACGGAGACCGGGGAAATAACCGTAACCCGCGTGGTGAACGTCAATGATGTGGGAAAGGTGATCAGCCCTGAATCTTGCGCGGGCCAGCAGTACGGCGGCACCTATATGGGTGTGGGGAGAGCACTGTTTGAAGAAGTGGTCCATGACCCGGCTACCGGCGTCATGTTGAACGGAAACCTCCTGGATTATAAAATCGCCACCATAGAAGATTGTCAGGACATCGATACCCATCTGGTGGAAACCCAGCAGGGATACGGCCCCTACGGGGCGACGGGCATCGGTGAGGACATTGCCACGGTTGTTCCGGCGTTGTTGGCGCCCGCCGTCTATAACGCCATAGGGGAATGGATTTATGAGTTTCCCATTACACCGGAAAGAGTTTTAAAAGCGCTGGGCAAGATAGAGGGGGAATAGCATGAAAACGTTTGCGCATTTCAACGCATCGACCATTGAAGAGGCGGTATCACTCTTGAGACGCTATCGAGGCAGGGCCAGTCTCATTGCAGGAGGAACCGACATCCTGGGTAAAATGAAGGACCGGATCCTGCCCGTTTACCCTGAAGCCCTCATCAACCTGAAGACCGTCCCCGAGCTGGATGGTATCAAGGAAGTGGATGGGCTTCTCAAACTGGGCCCTTTGGCCATTCTGGAAGATATCGCCCATGATGCCGTCATCAAAGCCGAATACACAGCACTGGCAGAGGCCGCTCGTCGAACGGCCTCCCCGCACCTGAGAGAAATGGGAACCCTCGGCGGCAATATCTGCCAGGATATCCGGTGCTGGTACTACAGACAACCTGATAACCGATTCCCTTGTCTCAGGAAAGGCGGGGGACGATGTTACGCCCTTGAAGGGGACAATCGATATCATTCCATATTCGGCGGCAGCGTCAAGGAAGGCTGCATTGCGGTGCATCCCGGCGATACCGCACCCGCTTTGATCGCCTTGGATGCCAAGATTAAAACCTCCAGGCGGACCATTGATGTGGAAGACTTTTTCCAGGTGGGTGTATCCAAGACCACGGTGCTTGACGACTACGAGGTTGTGGAAAATATCCAGGTTCCAAGACCACCGGATAACACCAAAAGTACATTTCTAAAATTCGCTCTCAGAAAATCCATTGACTTTCCCATCGTCAATTGTGCTGCGATGGTCACGAAATCCAATGGTACAGTAAAAAATGCCCGAATCTGCCTCAATGCCGTCTATGTCAAGCCTTATCGTGCGCTCAAAGCGGAAGCGTTTATAAACGGAAAGGCCATAGACGAGGCCAATGCTGAGAAAGCCGGTGAAGCCGTCGTAGCGGATGCCAAGCCCCTTCAGCATAACGCCTATATGGTTCAAGTGGCTAAGGTCCTGGTCAAAAGGGCGATTCTGTCCTGCAAACAGTCAGCGTAAAGCCCCGGACTTTCCCAACACGTATGGAGCCGCTCGGCTCATTGCTCTGGATAAACGCGGAGTTTGATGGAAGGCGGCCCGTTCATTCAATCAGGGAGACAACAATTTGAAGATTCAATTAAAACTTCATGGTCGATTTACTCAAATTTTTGGGGCAAAAGAGCGCCCAGTTCAATTGAAAGACGGGGCCAATATCAGAGACCTATTGGATCATTTATGCGACACGGACGAGCGTCGGATGAAAATATTTGACCGGGAAAATAAAAACTTAGGCCCCAATGTAGTGGTAAGAAAAAACGGAAGATTTATCATTCACCTCAATTGGCTGGATACGTCCCTTGAAGAGGGAAACCGCGTGGAGATACTGACCCTTCATTGTGGCGGATAATGCAGGCTACCGGTCTGAGGGTAGAAACCTCAACCCGAAATGAGGGCCAATCCGGCAAAAGCCACGGGGATTTTTGAGCTTTATTCGCATTACAGAAGCAGAACCCAGTAGCCTGCGTCAGAGCCTCTTCTCCATAAGCTGGCCTAGCCTGTTCAGGTGGATCTTTTCTTCCTCTGCAATATCGTACAGGATGGTTCTGGCCTTCTCTTCTTTTACCTTTTTCGCATACCGGTGGTACAAATCCATGGCCTGGGCCTCCAGCATCATGGCCATGTTGAGGATAGCTGGCAGATCACCTATGGCGTCTTGGTTCTGCTCCAGAAATCCCTCAAGGGTAAACCCGCCTTCCATCACGTCCCCTGCCCCATGATCAAACGTCTCTATTCCTTTCGTCCCGGGCTCAAGGACCCTGTAGAGATCAGACAACCGATCCTTGTGATTATCCTCAAACCCGGCCAGTTGTTCAAACAGGCTTACGGCCTCCGCGTGATCGGCCGTTTCAGCCATCTTTCGGTAAAAGGCGCCCAGCCCCTCCTCCATACCATAGGCAATGATCACGATCTCCTCAGCGGTCTCCTCTCCGGTTAAAAAGGACATCCCCATCTCCAACGGTCCTGCTGCGGTAAGTCCGTCCCAGGCCCTGATGCCCCCCTTCAGGTTATAGACCTCACGAAACCCCTTTCCGGCCAGCACCTGCGCAGCAGCCCGGCTGCGCCCACCCATGGCTCAATAGGCAATGAGCGGTTTTTGGGGGTCCAGTTCATCAATCCGGTCTGTGAGCTGTGGAAGGGGAATCAGTTTTGCTCCCGGAATCCTGGCCTTTTCATATTCCTTCGGTTGTCGCACATCCAAAAGGGTGAAGGTGCCTTCCCTGTGTGCCTGCATATAGGATCGTACTTCATCTGCCTCCATATTACGGACAGGCGTCACAAACTGTTTCCATTTCATGATCTTCTTCTCCTATTCCCATAGGCTGCGCTGATAACGGCCCCGACCGATCGGTCCCCATCAATCGCTTTCCACGGCAGCGTTTGAAAACCCTTCAGACACCAACAGGTCCTGGAGTTCGGAAACACCCCGCCCTTCTGACATGGCCCGGGTAATTTTGTTGAACCCTTTGGTATTTCCCAACATAATACATCCAAGGATGCGATCTTCCTCCAGGATGATTTTCTTATACACGTCTTTATCCTGCACCACCCTGGATGCCAATTCATTCTCCGCATCAATATTCCCTGCAGATGCCAGATCAATGCCCACCACCTTCAACACATTGGCCATGGTGGTCCCTTCGTACACCTGGTCTCCGCCGGCCATATTGGTCCCGGCGATCTTTCCCTGCTCCATGGCCGCGGGCCATATGCCGTAGGGGATTCCCCTGAATTCGGCCACATCCCCCGCTGCATAGATGTCGGATCGACTGGTCTGGAGGCGTTCATTCACCTGGATACCCTTATCATGGGCCA
>JAWLET010000183.1:0-5540 GCA_041685955.1 Desulfobacteraceae bacterium
ATTCACCTTTTGCATATTTCTCTTCCGATAATCATTCTCTGGATCTGGTTGGCCCCTTCAAAGATCTGGGTCAGTTTGGCATCCCGGAACATCCTTTCGATGGGATAATCTTTAATATAGCCGTATCCCCCGAGGACCTGGACCATGTCCGTGGTAATCTTCATGGCCGCATCACTGCAAAAAAACTTTGCCATGGATGCGAGTTTTGTATTTTGCTTGCCGGAATCAAAGGCCAGGGCCGCCCTTTCCATAAGCCCTCTGCTGGCCTCGATCTGAGTGGAGGCGTCGGCCAGCAGGAACTGGATGGCCTGATGCTGGATGAGGGGTTTACCAAAGGTATGACGCTCCCTGGCATAGTCCACGGTATAATCAAGAGCGCCTTCCGCCAGGCCCAGGGACAGGGCCGCCACCGCAGGCCGGGACATGTCAAAATCACCCATGGCAATCTTGAATCCTTGCCCCGGCTGTCCCACAAGATTGGTTTCGGGCACGACCACGTCCTCCAAAATCACCTCTGCGGTGTTGCTGCCTCGAAATCCGCACTTGTCCTCGATCCTGCCGATGGAAATCCCCTTCCGATCCCTTTCCACAATAAAAAAGGAGAGGTCCTTTTCTCCTGTTTTGGCAAGCACCGAATAGAGCCCGGCCACAGAACCGTTGGTGGCAAAGACCTTTCGTCCGTTGAGGATGAAGTCATTGCCGGATCGCCTTGCAGCGCATCGGATGGCCTGGACATCCGAACCGGCCCCCGGCTCTGTGACGAGATAACCCATGAGCCGCCTTTCATCCGAGATCATGGGACAGTATTTTTTCCTCTGGGCCTCACTCCCCGCAAAGATCAGAGGATAACTGCCCACGGCCTGAATGATCAAAAGGAGGGCCGAAGAGGCACAGGCCCTGGCGATTTCCTCTATTGAGAGACAAAGGGTATGGGTGGGGTTCTGGGGCCATCCATCGTATTTTGGGGGGAGCATCATCTTCAAAAGCCCCAAATCCCAGAAAAGGGAGACGATTTCCCAGTTAAATTCCCCGCTCCTGTCGGTTGCCGCAGCAGCCGGCCCTACTTTTTCTCTGACCACCCTCCTAAGATGGGTCAGCAGAATCTGCTGTTCCTCAGAACGTTCAAACATGGGGACCCCCTGTGGGATTTGGGATGGTTGATGCGCGCCGACAACTCAGCGGTCTCTCCGGTCAGTTCCACCAATCGCTTCAGATAGCCTATGGCCTGGGAGCGAAAGATCTCCCGGCCACCCCGTGCCGCTGCGCAAATTTCTCGAACATTTGGGCCAGACCTGTGGAGAGCGTGAACACGGAACCCGTGTCCAAATTTTGGGGGGTGGTCTCATCAAAAAACAAATGAAGACTGGAGTCCATCCCCTCCTCCGGGAGCCAGTAACAGATCATGAAAGGGACCTTGGGCAGGGGGTAGAGAACCACCGAGATGTCGGATTTAAATTGCGGCTCCACCTCTTTTCCGCTGAAGATATGAATCATATCATCAAAAAGATCCGGATACCCATCCGCCACCCGCTTCATGGGTTCTTCGCAACGTTTCTGAAAGAACGAATATCGTTCGATGCCTTCTTTCAATTCCCGAAAGGTTATCCACTTGCCGGACACGGGTATGCCCTGGCAGATAAGAATGTAGTTCAATAAAGGGAGGGCTATCCAGTGGTTGATATGGATTTCTGTATGGAGATTTCCCTCCGCATCCACACTCACATCTCGGCCCAGCATCTTGACCGTCAACCTATCCCCGGAAAACCTTCCTCCTACACGACCGGCAGCCGCCTTGAGGTCCATACGGGAGATTCTGTGTTTCAGCTCCTTGAGGGCATCAGTAGAATCCGCCTCCGGCACGCCCTCATTTTCCCGAAGGTTCACTTCATAACGCTCCAGGATTTCCGGGCTCAGCTCCGGGCATTCGCGAAGCCTCCGCTCACCGAGAAACACGGCCCCGGCAAAGGCCAGACACGTCTTTTCGCCGCATTTTCCGCAATTGGTCTTGGGCAGCAGTTGAAAAATCTCCATGGCATTTTTGGGTTTGTTCATCGGGAATTTCCTTTTTGCTTATGTCATGATCTGATGTGGATTTTGGCTGCACTTCTACCTGTTAAAGCGGAGACGAGGAGAACCACCTTCCGGCCTTTATCCATACCGGTTTGGTTAATTTTCGGCCGGACCTTTTTTGGTTCAATCATTGCCACTGCATGGCCCCGGAAACGCGTGCCGGCTTACCGGTCCTCTGTTTGAGGTATAGTGTCTTGTTCAGTCCTGTCGGTCTCTCCGGATTTGTTTTCCAGCTTGCGTTGTCTTTTTTCCTCTTTTTTCTTTTTCTTGGCCAATTCTTTCTGACGTTTCTTGAACCCGTAATTGGGTTTTGCCATGGCGTTTCCTTTCTGGTCGGGCCGATGGGATCTCTGATAACAGGGAAAAAATCTCAGCCCCCATAATTGTAGTTTAATGCACACGGTCACAAAAAAGGCACCTCCGATTCTCAGGAGGTGCCTTTAATTGACAGAAAAAGCAGGTTAAACAGCGGTCACATTGGCAGCCGCCGGACCTTTCGGCCCTTGCTCAATATCAAAGGTTACTTGTTCACCTTCATTGAGGGATTTAAAACCGGTCGCATTGATTGCACTATGGTGCACAAATACATCCGATCCGTTTTCCTGCTCGATGAATCCAAAACCTTTTTGGTCGTTAAACCACTTCACAGTTCCATTTGCCATGATATCATCCTCCTTTCGAAAAATTTCAACGTCGCCCACTGAAGGATGATAGCGCTTGACCAACGGATAATCCCTGCAGAAAGAAACCCTCCCGCTAATTTACACGGGAGTTGATTGATACTTAAATATAAACACCTTTATAAAAAATAGCAAGATAAATACTCAAAATCTGCAACTATTCATCCATTTTTCAGGAATAATGGGAATTACGGTCAGGTATGCCCCCCCAAACTCCCCCGGCATCCGTTCATACAAGCGTCTATGGGTCCGGGGATCACCCCCGATCGGCAATCACCTTCACATAGACCCTGCGCGATCTGGGGCCGTCAAACTCGCAGAAAAAGATTTTCTGCCAGGTCCCCAAAACCAGACGTCCGCTTTCCACCATCATGGTGACCGAACTGCCTGTAATGGATGATTTGATGTGACTGTCGGCATTCCCTTCCATATGGCCGTACCCGTCGTTCGCAGGCACCAACTGGTTCAGTTTGCCGACGATATCCGTGCATACAGCCGGATCCGCGCCCTCGTTAATGGTGATGCCTGAAGTGGTGTGGGGGACATACACCACACACAGGCCCTCTGAAATCCCTGTCTCAAAGACCGCCTGCTGCACCGGGGCGGTGATATCCTCCATCTGGGTTCTGGAACGGGTCTTCACTGAAACCGTTACAGGCATAATCTCCTCCTATGGGGTTTTGACTGAAGGACCCTGCAGCCCCGCCTTGGCGGGACAGGGAATCCTCCAAATGTAAGCAAACCGGGGACCCACCCAAAGGGTGGGGAGTCAGTGCAAAGCACGGACACTTTTGACCATTTTTAAAGTGCGCTCGCTGGACATTTTCAGGGGATCAAAATGGAAGACGAGGCATGGTTGTTTTCCTCTTCCTCTGCTTCCACGGCGTCGCGGCTTTGGTCAAAGTAAAACGCCATACTTCGATCCACGAGCCCGGCCAAAAACCGGTTCGGCCTGATCTCCGAGACCTCCTCATCCATTGAAGCAGCCGCCCTCAGGCAGAGGCCGGTGCATTCCGTCTCTTTATCGAGTTGGTGGAACATGTAGGCCATCTCTTCCAATCGCCCTTTGATGAGTTGGCGCTTCTCCCTTGGAAACAGCTGCACTGCACACCTATTTTTGATCTCCGTAATCCGTTGGGTTTTCTGTCCAGGCGAAAGGATAAGCGGACTGTCACCCGATTCCATAATCTCCTTCATGAAGGGCCTGAGCGGCTCCAGTTCAATCAACCACGCTTTCATCAACGGCTGATTTAGCAGGGTTTCCATCTGCCCATCTGTCAGAGGGACACGCAAGAAGGAAGTTTCCTCCACATGGTCGTAGATGATGGGCCTCTGCAGCGGCCTTGCCCGCTCCTGTAGCCAGGACCTCAACTCAAGATAATCAGCAGGCACCTCAACCCCTTGTACCAGGGACTTTTGGTAGGCTTGTTCGAGTACGGATGCTAAATGAAAGGCGGTGGTTTCCACCAAAGGGCCGCTTTCCTCTGAAAATTGCTGTTTCAACTCCTTTGCACGTTTTTTGCTCACACTACCGAACAAAAACTCCTGGATCCCCTGCTCATCAGAGATTACGCCCAGTCCAATGTGCTGGCCGGTCCCAGGGTTCAAGAGGATCACAACAGGCCGGTATCCCTTTCCGTCCAGCGCACCCACATAACAGCGGGGAGGCTCGGGTTCAGACGGCCTCAATAACGGCGGCGTTTGATCATTTTCCTCATAAGGGTCCTCCACCGCCACACCCTTTTTCTTCAGCTTGAAAAGGACCTTTTTGATGGCCTTGTGGACCTGCTTATCCTCAAAACGCGTTTTTATATGGGACAGAAGATGGGGAGTGGAGGAGTGATCCAGGGGAATGAGACCCAAAAAGACCCGGGCGCAGCGTACATCCGGAATTCCAGCAGCGATCTCGGCAGGATCACTGTGGTTGATTGCATCCAGGAGAGCAGTGACAAGCTGTTTCTCCTGCTCTGAAAGGGTTACTGAAGGCGTGGGGTCCTTTTTTGGGGTACGCTTTTTAGGCTTCATCTCTGCAAACGCGCCCGGCGCCTTGGTGGCAAGGGCCGGGGATTGGAATCATGCAGCCTTTTTGGCCTCAATGGCCACATGATCGTCAAACCCTTCTTCTTCTAAATAGACATTGATGGTTTCCTCAGGGGAGGTCCCCCAGATACCGCCCACATAATTGGCCTTGATGGGAAGCTCCCTGCAATCGTCTCCCCGGTCGGCCAGAATGGCCAACTCGATCTTCCTGGGACGTCCGTAATCGATGAGGGCGTCCATGGCGGCCCGTACGGTTCTACCCGTGAAAAGGACATCATCCACAAGAATGACCGTCTTGTCGTCCAGGGAAAAAGGGAGCTCGGTCTTGCCCACCACCGGAGTGGGCGCCATCCGGGTCCAGTCATCCCGGTACAGAGTGATGTCCACTATCCCCAGGGGCGGGGGGGCCAAGTTCGACTCTGCCATGACCTTTTGCAGCCGTGCCGCCAAAAACGCGCCCCCGGTACGGATTCCCACCAAAACCACGCCCTGACCCGGCCCATTGGTTTCCATAATCTGCTCTGCAATCTTCCGAATATTGTCGGAAACGCCTTTTGCATCCAGAATCGTTGTCTTTTTCATGATCACACCGTACAATAATTAAAAACTTAAATATATATCAGCTTATACTTACCATGTCAAACCTTTTTTATGCATATACCGGCATTGCATTGGCCACTTTTTCATAAATTACTTCAGTAAAACCGTGACAATGCCGGCCAGATGCTGTAAAACAGAACCCGATGCAGG
>JAWLET010000184.1:0-5529 GCA_041685955.1 Desulfobacteraceae bacterium
GAAGGCACGGTCACGGCCCGGGACCAAAGCGAGGTTCAGTTGGAAGCGGACACCATCTGTGTACATGGGGATAACCCCGAGGCGGTGACCCTGGTCAGAAAGATCGGCGAGGTCCTCTCCCGGGAAGGTATCCGCATGGCCCCCACCGGCACATTTTTGTAGCAGAAATATGAGCCTGCCTCACCCGAACCCTCGATACCGGCTGATGGGGGACCGTTCTCTGCTTGTTGAACTGGGCAATGAGATCGGTCCGGAGATAAATCAGCACGTCAGGCGTCTCTACCTGGCGTTAGAAACAGCGCCACTTGAGGGGCTTACCGATACCATGCCCGGGTATCGCTCCCTCCTTGTGGTCTTTGATCCATTAAAACTGACCCCGACCCTTGTACAGGCTCACGTGGACGGCCTCCTTCAGGAAATGGATTCCGCCTCCCTCCCCGAACCCGAAACCCACCAGGTCCCGGTGGTTTATGGGGATGAGTATGGTCCGGATCTGGCATGGGTTGCCGACTATCATCAGACCACACCCGAGGCGATCATCCAGCGTCACACGGCTACACACTACAGGGTCTACATGATCGGGTTTACCCCGGGGTTCCCTTATATGGGCCAATTGCCCCAAGACCTGGTGACCCCGCGCCGGGACATCCCCCGCACGGCCGTACCCCCAGGATCGGTGGCCATCGCCGAGGAGCAGACCGGCATCTATCCGGTACAAAGCCCCGGCGGCTGGCAGATACTGGGCTTTACCCCCTTGAGGCTTTTTGACCCCGCTCGTCATCCTCCGGCCCTCATCCACATGGGGGACCGGGTCCGGTTCCATGCCATCCAAAAGCAGGAGCTCCGCCAGTGGCAGCAGTAAAGGTTCTCCAGATCCTGGCTTCCGGCCCATTGACCACCCTGCAGGACCTGGGGCGAACCGGCTACGGGGCATTCGGCGTCCCCCCCAGTGGGGCCGTGGATGCCTTTTCCCTCAGAATCGGGAACCTGCTGGTGGGAAATCCGGACCACACGGCGGGCCTGGAAATCACCCTGATGGGACTCCGCGCCAAGGTCCTCTCCGAAATGGTGGCGGCAATAACCGGCGGAGACATGCAGCCCCTGCACAATGGCCGGCCCTTGCCCATGTGGGAGGCCGTACTGCTGAAACCAGGGGATACCCTTTCCTTTAAGGTGGCCAAAACAGGGTGTCGGGCCTACCTCGCCCTGGGCGGCGGGTTTGAGGCGCCGAAAATCATGGGCAGTGCCGCTACCAATCTAAGCACCGGGTTTGGCGGGCTGGGCGGCAGGGCCCTGAAAAAGGGAGACCTCCTCGCTTCCCATTCCCCTCACACCCACTTGGCGTGTGCAGGAAACCGACTCCATGGGGCGATGGTCCCCGCCTATGCCGACAACTGGCGATTGCGGGTGATATGGGGGCCTCAGGAAGCGGATTTTCCCCAGGCCGCCAAGACTCGTTTTCTGAAGGATACGTTTACGGTTACCTCTGAATCCGATCGAACCGGCATCCGGCTGAAAGGGCCCCTTTTGCCGGCAAAGGAGGGGCTACCCACCTCGATTATCTCCGAAGGGGTTATCCCGGGGGCTATCCAGGTGCCGGGGAGCGGTCAACCCATTATCCTGCTGGGGGAAACCGTAACCGGAGGATATCGTAAAATCGCCACCGTCATCTCTGCCGACCTTCCCTGGCTGGGCCAGATCAGACCGGACCATGGGGTGAAATTTGAAGCCGTGACCCTAAGTGAAGCCCAAAAGGCGCTTCAAAAGAGAGAAGGTACCCTGAGCAGGTTGCGGGAACAGATCGGGTCACGGCCCATCTGCACCCAAGGCACTACCCCATAGACGAAACCTCCACGGACTCAAGATCAAGGGCCTCGGCCACTGCCGGGTAGGTAATGTTCCCCTTATAGAGATTGACCCCCTTTGCCAGGGCAGTATCCTGCCTGATGGCCTGAGGGATCCCCTCCTCTGCCAGCTTCATCAGGTAGGGAAGGGTGGCGTTGGAGAGGGCATAGGTGCTGGTGCGGGGCACTGCACCGGGAATATTGGTGACCCCGTAATGCAACACGCCATCGGTCACATAGACCGGGTCCGAATGCCGGGTGGTCGCAAAGTTGACACCCCTGCAAAAATCCCCTATGTTTTCACATGTACAGGATAGGTCCGTTTACCAACCATTCTTCACAGTTGAATCGCGGGTGCCTCTGATGGAAGGAACCACTGCCTCACAAATCGAAAAAGTACTCATGAACCTGGCAAGAATAGAACAAGGGCTCGCCAAAATCTACGATTTTCTTTCCAAAAAAAGGGTTTTTCAAAACCGGTCCAAAAATTTTGGGAAACCATTAAGATTGAAGAAATGCGGCACGCAGCCTATTTTAATGAAATGCTGGCCAAAGTCCGCCATGACCATATGTACATTAAAGGGATAGACATTGACTTAGAAGAGCTGCAAGCCTTTATAAACTGGGTCGTTTTATCAAAAGAAAGCAGCAGGGATTATCGACCCGCTGACATCAACTGAACGCTATACAGACTGTCCAAAGCCTCATGAATTTGCCGCAAAGGAATCCTCAACTCGAAACCGCAATCAAGGCGGCCCGACATGCCGGTCAGGCCATCGCCCGGCTTTACCCCCGGACCCGTGATATCAGGGTAAAAGGCTTTCGGGATCTGGTCACCGACGGGGACATGGCTTCTGAACAGGCCGTTGTTGAACTGATACAAACCCGTTTTCCCGAACACGATATAATCTCTGAGGAGGCCGGGGCAGGCGATTTGACAAGCGAATACACCTGGATTATCGATCCCCTGGATGGAAGCACCAACTATGCACATCATCACCCGGTATTTGCTGTTTCCGTAGGCCTGCTGAGAAACGGCGAACCCCTCATCGGCGTCATTCACAACCCCTTGAGCAATGAGATGTTCGTGGCCCAAAAAGGGGCCGGCGCCACAGTCAATGATCAACCCATCCATACAAGCTCAACCGCGAAACTTGAAAACGCCATGATAGCGGTGGACTGGGGCCATACCAATGAAGTGCGCAAGCAGATGTTGGCGTATGTTGAGCCCATCCTCCTGCGCTGTGGCACCCTGCGGACGATGGGTTCAGCGGCACTGGCGACGGCCTACGTGGCAGCAGGCTGGCTGGACGCCTACTTTCAAACAGGGCTGAAACCGTGGGATGTGGCCGCGGGAATACTCCTCATTAAAGAGGCAGGCGGGCAATGCACCACCCTCAAAGGCGAGCCGTACAGGATAGACCGACCCGATTGTCTGGTCACGAATGGCCATATCCACAATGACCTGCTAACACTGGTGCAGGGGAGTAAACCGAAAGGGAAAAGGGTTTGAACCCACCTGCACTTGCATCTTTAGCCCCAACAACGTATGATACCCTTATTCTGTACAGGTGTTGATGCCCAATGGCCATCGGGGGCATAATTTTTGCCCCAGCCAATGCGCCGCAGGCAGCCATAAAGGAGTGACAGAATGGCACAAACGGGAAATAACCTGCTCGGTTTCCATGGAACGGGTGATCAGTCTCAAAACATCGCCTTTTTTAGTTTCATTATCGACAGCCTCCCCATCGGTATCCTTACCGTCAGTCCAGAACTAAAGGTCCTCAGCTTCAATCCCTGGGCCCAGAAAATCACGGGCTATTCTGAAGATGAGGCCTTGGGACACTACTGTGGTAACATCCTGCAAGGAGGCATGTGCAAACTGCGATGTCCACTGAAAACGGCCATTGACCGGCAACACCCTGTGGTACGGTTGGAAACCACCATTCAAACCAAGCATGGAGAAACCATTCCTGTTCGGATGAATACGGCCGCTTTGCTGGACGATAATGACAACCTCATCGGCGGGGTGGAGGCATTTCAGGATATTTCGCACATAAAGACCCTGGAGCGGGAGAAAGACAATCTCATCTCCATGTTTGCCCATGACATGAAGTCCTCTCTGACCATTATCGGGGGATTTGTCCTTCGACTTTTGAAGAAACCGGGACAGCTTGAAGAAAAAAAACAACAAGACTACCTTGGCATCATCAAAAGTGAAACAGGAAAACTCGATTTGCTGGTCAACGATTTTCTGGAATTTTCCAGGCTGCAGACCGGACGCCTGAAGTTGAACCTCACCGCCACTTCCCTGGATAAGGAATTAATGGAGATTACCGATTCTTACCAGTTGGAGGCCGCTAAGTCCGGGCTTGATCTGACATTTGAAAGTGAGCAAGAACTTCCCGTGATTATGGGGGATACCAGACAATTGCGCAGGGTTTTCGCCAATCTCTTGGACAACGCCATCAAGTTTTCAAGGGGCAAAGGGACCATCACCATCTCCACCCACGAGACTAAAAAAGAAATAATGGTCAAAGTAAAGGACCAAGGCATCGGTATTCCATCCGATGACTTACCCTATATCTTCGACAGCTTTCATCGAGGCAACACCTCGACATCAAAAGAGGGTTTCGGTCTAGGACTGGCCTCGGTAAAGGCCATTGTGGAGGGTCACGGGGGTCGGATACGGGTGCAGAGTCAACCGGGCAAGGGCTCCGTTTTCACAGTCATTCTCCCCAAGAAAGGCCCGTCGGATCATCAGGAAGCCCCAAAAGGAAACAGGACTACCCCATGGGGCTGATTAAAACTCAACAACCCCACCCCGGCAGAAACGGTCGAACCATGATAATGGGACCTCCACATGACAAAAAACGGTGACAGGGAATTTAAACCCGCTTTATTTTCCCTTTAGATCGGCGGCTGCCTTTCCATTTGACTTCTTAAGCCCCATAACCATGCCTTGATCAGCCGTAGCGCCACTGAAAAAAATCCTATCCCTCAATCAATCCCTGAGCACCCGGGTAAGCCGACGCATGCACCTCCTTCCGCTACGGGAGCACTTTGCGTCTTCGGGTTTTCACTCATGAGCGTCCGGTGTCCGGCCAGCCCTTCTGAATATCATAGGCCTCCACCGCTTCGATGGTGGTCAGGGCCTGAATGGCGGCCTTATGGGTCCATGAGGCCTGGTAATTGGCATAGACCCAATCGGTCATGGCCGCGTGAAAGGCGAGAAGATCTGATTTGGTCATGGAGACATTCTCATTATCGGCGGTGCGCCACACAAAGTCCTCCGCCAATTCGGAATCGGGAGAGGCCACTTTGGCGGCCACCGCCGTCAGATTGCAACGGCTCTTCTCCCTGCTGTCAAAGGCTTTTCCCTTAAAAACAATGCCTTGCTCTATTTTCTGACTACGGAGGATGTTGATCTTTTCGCATCGATCCGAAATGACCTCATCCAGCGTGACCAGCACGTTTCGAATCGAGGCCATGAGGGCCTCGGGCTCAATGGGTTTTTCCAAAAATGCATCCGGCCTGGAATCAATGAAGCGGTTCAGGACTTCCTCCGTGGGCTTGTCCTTAAACGATTCCACATCTTCGTGAAAAGTCCGCAATTCAGCCAAATGCTTTAAAAACCCCCCCTCACCCGTGAGGATAATCACGGGGATATTCTGAAACTCAGGAG
>JAWLET010000012.1:0-24262 GCA_041685955.1 Desulfobacteraceae bacterium
GGACAGCTCAAAGCCGCCGGGGATATCATGCTGGCCCAGCGCATAGAACAGCTGTTTCCCCTATAATGATCCTTAACTGAGCACGGGACCCAAAAACATGGAACAGAAACAAAAGTCTTACAGTTATGCGGATGCAGGTGTAGACATAGAAGCCGGAAACCGGCTGGTAGACATGGTCAGACCGATCGTGAAAAGGACGTTCAGAACCGGTGTCATGGCCGATATCGGAGGGTTTGCCGGTCTTTTTTCCCTCAACCTTCAAAACGTCCAAAACCCGGTGCTGGTGAGTTCTACCGACGGGGTGGGAACCAAGCTGAAGATTGCCTTTATGGCCAACAAACACGACACCATCGGCCTGGATCTGGTGGCCATGTGCATCAACGATATTGTGGTTCAAGGCGCCACTCCGCTTTTCATGCTGGACTATATCTCCATGGATAAGCTGGATGTGGAACGGGCCCGCCAGATCATCAATGGCATTGCCACCGGGTGTATGGAGGCCAAATGCTCTCTGATCGGGGGCGAGACCGCTGAAATGCCGGGATTTTACGCTGAAAATGAATACGACCTTGCCGGATTTGTGGTGGGGTTGGCCGACAACGAAGAACTCCTGGATGGTTCCGAAATCGGTGTGGACAACCAATTGATCGGCCTGGGCTCAAGCGGGCTTCACAGTAACGGGTATTCCCTGGTACGCAAGATCTTTTTTGAGGGCCTGAAAATGTCCATTGACGATTATGTGCAGGATTTCGGGCAAACCCTGGGAGAAGAACTGCTGGAACCTACCCGCATCTACGCCCGGGCCATCACCAATTTGAGAAGAGACTTCCGCATTCACGGCATTTCCCACATCACCGGCGGGGGGTTGATCGACAACCCGCCCCGCATTCTCCCCACCCGGTGCAAGGCGGTCATAGACCGGTCCGCCTGGACCCCCAATCCCATATTTCAATACATCCAGAAAGCGGGAAAGATAACGGACCGGGAAATGCTCCGTACCTTCAATAACGGACTCGGCCTGTTGATCGTGGTGAGCGAGGCAGAAGCCGAGGAGGCCCTTTTGCGGCTGAAGGCCATGGGAGAAACCGCATATATTGTCGGATCGATTCAGGAGCGGGATGAAGATGAGGCCCAAGTTCAATTCACGGAGCCGCTTGAATGAGACCAAACGCCAAGCAATATTTTCTGTCTTCAGGTAAGGCATTCAGTTACGGCCTCAGGGCCGGCAAAGAATAACCCACTTCAGGAGTGAACCATGTTTGGATTGGGACCTACAGAACTGATCATTATCGCGATTATCGTTCTCCTCATATTCGGCGCCAAGCGGCTTCCGGATGTGGGGAAAGGCCTGGGCGGTGCGATCAGAGAATTCAAAAACGTCAAGAAGGAGTTGAGTCCGGAGCAGCCCCAGCGTGAACAGGGGCCCACAGAGGCCCAGGCCCCTGAAGCGGACCAGACGTCTCCTTCCTTAGAGGCGAAGGTGGTGAATAAAGTGACCGATCAAATCCCTGGTGTCAGACGGGCCATGGACGTCAAGAAGAAGACGGAGACCATCAAGAAGCTGCTTGACTGATAGCGGCTACGGACCTGGTACACTGCGAACTTCCGGGGTACCCCCACCGCTGGAGGATATCCCGGATATCCTGAACCCATGCGGAAAAATCGTCAACCAAAAATCATCACGCCAGACCGTACTCCTTAACAGCCATTTCCGCCAGTCTGTATTTCTGAACCTTCCCGCTTCGCGTCATTGGAAACTCGGTTACGATCTTGAAGTAGCGGGGGCGTACAGAGGGATCCAGACCCTGTTCGGCATACCGGGCCAGGTCGTCGGCATGTAAACCGGAGCCTTCTTTTATCCTGACCCAGGCCGCCACCTCATGGCCCTTGTCAGGATGGGGGACGCCGAAGACCTGGACCTCCGCTATTTCAGGGTGCCGGTACAGGTGTTCTTCCACTTCCACCGGGTGGATCTCGGTCTCCTCCCGTACAATGACATCCTTCAAACGGCCGGTGATTCTCACATAGCCCTGTTTATCCATCTGGCCCAGATCTCCGGTATGGAACCATCCCTCTCGGTCTATGGCCGCGGCCGTGGCCACGGGCATCTTATAGTATTCCTTCATGAGAAATCCCCGGGTGCACAGCTCGCCTTGGACATCAGCGGGCAGGTCTTCCTGGGTGGCGGGGTCCACGATCTTGACCTCATTACAGGCCAGCGCAGTACCGATGGTCCCCACCCTCAACTCCAGGGGATCGCCGGGATGGGTCATGGTGAGCCATGAAGAGGCCTCGGTAATCCCGTATGCCACAGTAATATGGGATACCCCGATCTCTTCAACCAGCCGTTTCATCAGCTCCATGGGGCAGGGCGCCCCGCCCACGATTCCCCTGACCACCGACGTCCACCGCTTGGTCTTAAACTCGGGATGATCCAACAGGGCGATAAGCATGGAAGGTGAGCCGTAAACTGCGGTACATTGCTCCTTGTAAATGGCCTTCAATATTCCGGCCGGTTCAAATTGATCGCCGGGCATGATCAGGGCGGCGCCCCTGAGAAGGCTTGCAAGGGCAATACAGGTATTTCCAAACATGTGAAACAGGGGGAAAAAGAGACACGCTTTGTCTTGTTCCGTAATCCCCTGACGCTCGGTTGAAAACAGCGATTTATTGATCAAGCCCTGGTGATCCAGGACCACTCCCTTGGGTTTCCCGGTGGTCCCCGAGGTATACATGATGGCGATGGGATCTTCAGCCCCTACGGCCCGGGCCCTCTGTTTGAACCTTTCCTGATCTTCATCTTCTCCCATGGCCCCGAGTTCGGTCCACAGGATGGTTTCAGGATAGAATTCCACATCGATCAACACGATATGCACTAAGGTGGGAACATCGTCTTTTGCCTGCATAATCAGGTCCAGATAATCCTGCTCCTCCACGCCCTTGACCATGATGACGGCTTTACATTCGGACTGAGCCAGGATAAACGCCAAGTCCTCTTTCCTGGCACCCGGATCCATGGGTACCATGACCGCCCCTATCCTGGACAGCCCTAAAAAGGCGATAATCCATTCCGGAATATTGGGGGCCCACAGGGCTACCCTGTCCCCATGTTCAATGCCGATACTCATCAGCCCTTTGGCGGCCCGGTCCACCTCCCACCATAACAGATCATAATTATACCGGACCCCCCGTTCCCTGTGGACCAAGGCATCTCTGTCAGGGTACTGGGCAACAATCCCTTCAAGCACACGGCCTACAGCTTCTCGAACCACTTGCATGGCCTATCCCTCTCTTTCTACTGACCCGTCTGAGAGTGTTTCACGTCACCCGGATAACACCGCCTTTTCGATATGCATTACGATAACAAAGCAGATGCGCCGGGTGCAACTCATTTCTCTCCGTCCTCATCCGGGTCGCTTCATCATCTCAACCCATGCCCTTCCCCCATGGCAATGGTTGAAAATTGCGTTCATCCATGAGATAAGCACACACCCGACTAAAGCAAAAACACCGGATTACGGATACGTTACATGTCAAAAACCAATACCACCATATTTATCACCCTTTTCACTGCAGTTTTCGTCACCGCCATGGGGGCGGGATTCGTGGCCCCGCTCCTCCCGGTCTATGCCCACAACCTGGGCGCCGGCGGCATTCAGATTGGGCTGATATTCGCTTCGTTTTCCATCACCAGAACCCTCTTTGTCCCCTACTTCGGAAAACTTTCCGATCGAAGAGGAAAGAAGGGTCTGCTGACCCTGGGACTTTTCCTCTATTTTGTGCTGGCGGTGCTCTATGTGCTGTTTAAAGGGATTTTGGTGCTCATCCTCCTCAGACTGGCCCAGGGCTTTGCATCCGCCATGATCCTTCCGGTGGCCCAGGCCTATGTGGGCGAGATCACGCCCGCCCGAAAAGAGGGCCGTATCATGGGTCTGTTCAACCTTTCCCTGTATGGCGGTTTGAGCGCCGGTCCCCTTCTGGGCGGGGTGGTACGGGACTGGTTTGATACCATCCAGGCCTCATTTACGGGCATGGGAATCCTAACGTTTTTGGGATTCCTCCTGTGCCTGATATTCCTGCCGGCAGAGCACAAGGCCCAAAAAAATCGAGACTATTCCCAATCAGGAAAAACGACCGCGTATCTGGACTTGATGAGAATGAGTGCCGTATTTTCCCTTTTCGCCTTTCGTACCTGTTTTACCACCTGCATCGGCATTGTCTGGGCCTTCTTACCCCTCCTGGCCAGTAACAAACTGGGCCTATCCAGTTCGGCCATCGGCATTATGGTGATGATCAACGTCTTTATCAGCGGACTGATGCAGGTGCCCATGGGGTATTTGGCGGATCGGTTCAGCAAGAAACGTCTTATTATTTTAGGTGGAATCCTGGGGATGCTTGCCATCCTGTATCTGGATCGAGCCTCTTCTTTTAGCCAGTTTATGGTGGCCAACGGGATATTCGGACTGGCCGGGGGCGTATCTTTTCCCGCCATCATGGCGGCGGGTGTGATAGAAGGCCGAAACACCGGGTCCATGGGCGCTGTCATGGGCCTCTTGGCCCTGGCCCACAGCGCCGGAATGCTGGCCGGTCCGCTTTTGGCAGGAATGTTGATTGACTTTTTCCCCTTTATCTCCATATTCATGGTAGGCGCCGTAATTATCGGTACAGGCACAGTCATTATCTGGCGCAGCGGGTGATCCCCATCGTGAGGAGGACGAGATCAGATGACATCAAAAAAGCCCAAAAACGACCACATTCCCAAAAAACAGGCGCCAGCAACCCAAAATGCACCGGGCCCGGAGACATCCGGCATTTTTGAAGTGGACATGTTTCCTTCCGATGTGGACAGCGTTCGCCATCCCTATGCCGAGCAGTTCAAGGAGATGCTGGAGGAGGTGGCTCGGGAATACAACTGCCGCCTGGTTAATTTTCAGGTTCACAAAGGCACGACGCGGTTCTCTTTTGACAGTGACATACTGAATGCCGAGATTATGAGGATGCTTCAACGTGAAAGAGACCGTTAATCTGGACCATCTGACCATCATCCTGGTACGGCCCCACATCCCTGAAAACATCGGTGCTGCCATCCGGGCCATGAACAACATGGGCCTGAGCCGACTGGTGCTGGTAGATCCCAAGAACTACGATTCCTCCCGGGTACTCAAGACAGCTACCGGGAATTCCACGGCCCTTTTGGAACGGATGACGGTCCACGGCAATCTGCGGGAGGCCCTGGCCCCTTATCACTACGTGGTGGGCACCACCGCCCGCACCGGGTCGTCCAGACCGGCCATGACCACTCCGAGGGCCTTGGCCCGGGATCTCATTCCCCTGGCTGAAAATAACCGGGTGGCCATTTTGTTCGGACCCGAGGATCGGGGACTTTCCAATGAACACCTCCGGTATTGTCACACCATCACCACCATTCCCACGGCCTCTTTCTCTTCCTTGAACCTGGCCCAGGCGGTGCTTATCCTGTGCTACGAGCTTTTTCTCGCCCAAAGGGACGATGGCCCCGGATCGGTCCCCCGTCTCGCAGACAGCTTTGAACTGGAAGGCATGTACGACCATATCAAAGCGGTGGCCACCCAAGTGGGGTTCATCGATCTCCAGAATCCTGAACACTGGATGCGCAACATCCGCAGGTTCCTGTCACGATACCGCCTGAGGGCCAGGGAGGCCCGGATCATCAGAGGGTTCTGCCGGCAGATCGACTGGTACACGAGTCAGTTGGAAAAACAGGAGAAAAAACAAAAGTAGGGTCTTGGTTTGTTGTTTCCGCGTACAAAGGCTGTTCAGGAATCACAACCCCTCAAGATCCCTGAACCGGTTTACGGTTGCCAGGTGTTTCATTTGTCTTTGAAATCGGCCTCTCCAGCCGTATTTCTTCTGAGAGCGACGCACCCCGATTTTCATCAGGGGTTTGAAAAAATGACTCCAGATCCCGGTCCACAGCCGACCCTGCTCCCGCAATCGATCCGACGGCTCCCACCAGCCCATGACGGTCTGAGCATGAAGCCAGAAGAGATACTGAAGGGTCCAGGCATCCAGTTTCCGGGTTTTCACATTGGCCCACATGCCGTTATAACGGGTGTAATCGAAGGCGTTTGTCACCAATCCCTGATCGAGCAGCTGCTGCCGTATCTCCGTTTTGGGGTAGGGAGTCAAAATCTGACAGTAGGCGGTATCGGCGCCCGTTGATTTCAGGAAACGATAGTTTTCGATGATCTCCGCTTCACCGTCATCCGGAAACCCGAAGATCATGCCGCCCACCACCATGATGCCATACTTCTGGCAGTTGTGGACCGCCCTTCGGGAGGCGTCCAGGATATCCCCCTTGCGCGCGGCTTTGAGGTTCTTTTTGGAAGCGTTTTCCATGCCCAGAAAAACGGATTTAAACCCTGCAAGCGCCATTTTTTCAACCATTTCCTCGTTTCTGGCCATGGTTACGCAATCCGCCTGGACCACAAAGTACAGTTTGCGGTATGACCTGGCAATAATGGCATCGCAAAGTGCCATCACCCGTTTGGGTTCCAGGACGAAGTTGTCGTCGGACACAAAAATCCATCGGGCTTTTCGTTTGAAATAGATATCATCCACGTCCGCCAGGACCCGCTTTATGGGAAACGCCCTGAAGGAACGCCCGTACATATGCCGAATGCTGCAGAAATTGCAGTTTCCAGTGCAGCCCCGGGACGTCTCCAGGACTTCAGATTTGTGGTTCATGATATGGTAGCCCCAGGTCAAACGCCTTTTATCGCGGATGGGAAGCTTCAATCCGGACAGATCCAGGAGTTCACCTTTGGGGTTATGCACGAATTCACCATCCTTTCGATACGACAAAGACGGTATGGAGGCCATCCGGTCCTCTCCCTCCATTGCCCGAACCAGCCGTTTGAAGGCCTCTTCACCCTCACCGCGAATCAGAAAGTCGATGCATCGGGACTCCGGACCGGCGGTGATTTCTTCGTACATGAGGGTGGCGTGATAACCGCCCAACACCACTTTGACGCGTGGCAGCAGGGATTTGATCAGCCTCATCAGTTTCACGCACGTGGCGTACTGCCAGGTCATGGCCGAAAGACCCACCAGATCGGGCTGGATTTTACGCAGAACACGGGTGAGATAACGCCGGACCTGTCGCCGCTTGCGAATCAGGTCAATAATGTAAACCTCATGTTTTTCATCCACATTGGCGCCGATGCTGGCGAGGCCCAGGTTCGGCATATGAAAGGCCGATTCGTGCATGATAACGGGTGCCACATCCGGCATTGAAAACAAAACAATTTTCATATCCGTAAAGAATCCTCAATCATCTTGGGTGGTGGGAGATTACGTTTCAACGTCACACCATTAATACATCACCTCAGAAGGGTGTCCCAGTCTATGGACTTGAACGTTTTGTGGAGGAAGTGATCGTCATCCACCACGTGGAAGTCCAGGTCGGAAAAGCAGGCCTTTGCGGCATCAGACACTTTTTCAAGGGGGATGACCTCGTCCCCCTGCCCGTGATACACCGTAACCGGAACAGACACGGGGCCAATGGGTTGGGGAAGGGCGTGGATCCCATGAATGGCCGGCGCAAGCAGAATGAGTCTGCGTAATGCTGATTGGCGTGCCGAGGCGAAGAGGGTCCCCATCAACCCCCCGAAACTGGATCCCACCATCCGGATATCTGATTTGCCGGACAGGATGTCGTTTAAGCAGGCCATCCGCTCCTGAAGACCGCCGGTAAAGGTGGGAATGATCATGTCCGGATACTTTTCCCGAAAAAAGACCGCCTTGGTCCCCTGATTGCTGCTGTCCAAGCCGTGTATGAATATATGAACCGCCATTTACCCGCACCCGATGCTTTTTTTCCTGTGGGCCTCCCGGGCGGCCTCGATTTCCGAGGCATCCGCCTCCCGGATGCCAGTCACCCTTACCTCCATTGAAGCGGAAATGCCCGCCATGGGCGCATTAAAATCCGCCAGGACCGTGTCGGGCCTGATCTCCAGGACCTTAAAAGAGACCAAAGATCCCTTCTTCATCTGGCGGTAATATGTCCCTTCCCGGATCCGCTGTCTGATCAGCCCCTCCTTGGGGATCTCCCGGATCAGCGAGGCATCATATGCCCCATAGATCTCTTCCGGCGGAATACGGAGACTGAACCGTTGTCCCACGCCTGCCCCTTCCAGGGCCTGTTCAAGGGTAGGAATCTGACGCTCTACGCCAAAGATGAATTCCAATTCCTCCATGGGACGTTCTTTCACGGGCCCGTCGGGGATTTCGGTACTCATGGTATACGCAATGGAGACTGCACAATTTTCCCTGACACTGTCCATGGCACTCTCAGTAGATCTCTAATATTTCGTATTCGTGAACCCCTCGAGGGGTCTTTATCCTCACCTCGTCCCCCAATGCCTTTCCGATCAATCCCTGGGCCAGGGGCGATTTGACGGAAATTTTGCCCTGGTCCGGGTCGGATTCGTACGCCCCCACCAGCTGGTAAGTCACCTCTTCATCCGTATCCAGATCACACAAGACCACATATCGACCAAAAACCACCCGGTCTTTCGGCCCCTCGTTGACGTCAATAACCTCTGCTGAATTAATGGCCCCTTTGAGTTCGTTGATCCGCCCCTCCAAAAACGATTGCCTTTCCTTGGCTGCGTGATATTCCGCATTCTCACTGATATCCCCATGGCTTCGGGCCTCTTCAATGGCCCGGATATTCCGGGGTTTTTCTTCCTTTTCCAGGCGGGACAACTCCGTTCTCAATCTTTCCAGCCCCTCTTTGGTTATGGGCATTCGCTCCATGGGTTAATTACTCCTGATCATACCTGCTTTTGGGTTTTCAAGTTTTAGGGTTCCACAAGATCTTTGGCTGCCGACGAATCAATTATACCGTATGCGCTTTCCTGAAACCTGCCGGAGGTCCCGTCCAAGCGGGGAAACCTTCTCGCCAGGGATTCAGCTCACCCCGAGCCCCAGAATCAACCCGCCCTGCCGGATCAACAGGGATACGCCATAGGCCACCATTAGATTAAATCCAATGGAAAACAGGGCCCATCGCCAGGAGCTTTCTCTTCTGATACAGATGACCGTGGCAATACAGGGGACATACAGCATGGTGAATACGATAAGTGTAAAGGCCTGAAGGGGATTCCAGTTCGGGTCCTGCTGCAACCGTTTGGAAATGCTTCCGGCCTCTTCCACATCCGATGCGCCCAGGGAGTAGGCCGTGCCCAGGGTGGATACCACCACCTCTTTGGCGGCAAATCCCCCCACCAGGGCAATATTGGTTCGATACTCAAATCCCAGGGGGCCGGTGATGATCTCCAGCCATTGCCCCATCCGCCCGGCGATGGTCCCTTTCAAGGCCGCCTGTTGGGCCCGACCCTGAATCCGGTCCATGCGGTCTCTCAGTTCCAGGTATCTGACCGCCACGGGCTCATAAGGGTTACGGACCTCCTTTTCTTGAGGTTCCATCCCCTTCATGCGGTGTGCGGCCTGGGCCACCCGGACCAAATCCGTCTTATCCGATTCAACCCTCTGAATATCTTCTTTCTGCTCCAGAGTATGGTAAATCCTGTCCAGGGCGGTTAGTTGGGCCTCTCCCTCTATCACCCCGGTCACCCGGGGCGAAGCCAAAAAGGCCTGACGGGCCCTGATTCGATCCTGCTCAAAGGCGGCTTTTTTGTCCTCTGAGAGGACCGGGAAGGTCATCAGGGCCCACAGCACCACTGAAAAGGCGAGAATAATGGTCCCCGCCTTCTTGATGTATTCCCAGGTCCGCTCCCAGGTATGAATCAGCAGCCCCTTGAGGGTGGGGGCCCGATAGGGGGGGAGTTCCATCACAAAGGGGGTTTTGGGACCCCGCAAGATGGTGGAGCGAATGAACTTGGCTGCCAGAAGGGCAAATCCCCATGACAGTAGGGTCAGAAGAAACATCATACGGGCCCGATCCCTGGCGAAAAAGGCCGCTATGAGCATGGCATAAACGGGCAGTTTGGCGCCGCAATTCATGAAAGGGATCACCAAGAGCGTGGTGATCCGCTCCTTGGGATCCTTCAATACCCGGGTGGCCATGACTCCCGGGACCGCACATCCCCCGGAAATCCCGCCGCTGATCACCAGGGCCATGACTGAGTTCCCGTGCAGCCCGAACCATCTGAGCACCCGGTCCAGCATATAGGCCACCCGGGCCATATACCCCGAGTCCTCCATGAGGGCAATGCAGAAAAACATCAAAACGATAAGGGGGACAAACCCCAGGACCCCGCCCACGCCGTCAATGACACCGGAGACAATCAAAGACTGGAGCATACCCTCCGGCAGGGCCGAGGTGACCCCCGCCTTGAGCACATCAAAGAAGGTCTCAAACCATGTGATGGGCGCCTCACTGGCCCAGAAGGTGAACGCATACAGGCCGTAGAGGATGCCCACCATGACCACCGGTCCCATAATACGGTTGGTCAGGACCTTGTCCATCTTATCGGAGACATTGAGACGGGACTCGATCTTCCGCTTGACCACCTGTTTGGTAATGGCGGTGATATACCCGTAGCGGTGATCCGCTATGACCCCCTCCGGTTCCTCCTCCATGGTATTCATGGTATGTTTGTAAATGGCCTCACATCGGGACTCGATCGCTTTCCCCAGTTCGGGGTCTCTCTGCAGCAACCCGATGATCTGGCTGTCCCCTTCCAGACACTTCAGCGCCCGCCATCGGGTGGGATATTTGGGGTCAAAAACACTGGATTTTTCAATAATGGACGATATGTCGTCTAAGGCCCGATCAATATCCATACCATAGGAGATGGATGCCATGCGCCACTCAGGGGATTCTTGGGCCACCTCTACGATCTTATCCAAGAGTTCCCTGATCCCCCGGTTTGACCTGGCCACCATGGGTACCACCGGAACCCCGAACTGCTCGGACAGAGCGTCCGCATCGATGGTAATGCCGCGGGATTCCGCCACATCCGTCATATTGAGGGCCACCAGCAGCGGCACCCCGAGTTCCTTCAGCTGAACCGCGAGATAGAGGTTTCTGTCCAGATTGGAGGCATCCACAATGTCCACCACCAGCCCGGGTCGCTCGTTTACAATAAAATTGCGGGCCACAATCTCCTCTAAGGAATACGCGGTAAGGGAATAGGTCCCCGGCAGGTCCACCACCTCGATGTCGTAATCCCGGTGATGGACCACCCCGTATTTTTTCTCCACCGTGACCCCCGGATAATTGGCAATGTGCTGTCTGGCACCGGTAATGGCGTTGAACACGGTGGTTTTTCCGGCATTGGGATTTCCGGAAAGCGCAATGGTGATCTTTTTGTTCATGCTTCCTGATCCTGCCCCTGAACCTTTATGGGTTCAACCGCGTCTACCTCGACGTATATACTGCTGGCCTCGTTATTTCTGAGGGTGAGAACAAAATCCCTGACCTTGATGGCCACAGGGTCTTTCAAAGGAGCGTGTCCCTGAACCTGAACATGGGTGTTGGGGACCAGCCCCATCTCCCGTATCCGCCTGCCCATCTCTCCGGTGGCGGAGACCCGTTTGATGGTCCCTTCCTGATTTTTACGCATCTCCCGCATGGGAATCACTTTCTTCATAGCAAACACCTGCTCTTTGATTGAAACGGGAGTACACCCGTAGCTCATGATGCCACCGGTCGGTCCCGCTCATCCATCCATGGTGAAAAATCACATCCCATACCATACCCCCGCGAATCGGTCTTACAGTAGAGACTCCAGAGAACCGATGACGCCGTCCCTGTTTTCCGGAGATACCACCAGGAGGGGTTCGTCGATATTTGAACCGTCTAAGTACGCATTGAGGAAAAATTCCTCCCCGTTCAACCGATAAATCCTCAACCCTGCAGCCTCCACAATAACCCGGACCGCGGCAAGGTCTTTGTAGGTTTCATGGGTGATGAGTGCGGCCGCTGCCTGCCCCCCGGCCGCATAGCACAGGTGTGCGGCGGTGCTGCCCAGGCTCCTGATTTTTCCGGGAAAGGTGATTCGATAATGGGAGTGAAACCGGGAATAGGTAAAAAGGACGCTTTCATCGTCGATACCCTGCTGATCGCTCACTTCCATCTTCATACCTTTCCAATAGGCCCCACCTCCGGCCCGGGCATGAAACATATCACCCGTGGCCGGCATATAAAATACCCCGAAGACAGGCCAGGAATTCTCAAGCAGGGCCACGGATTGTCCCCAGACAGGGATGCCCCCCTGAAAATTGGCCACACCGTCTAAGGGATCAAACACCCACAGGTATCTCTGCTTTTGGTGGGTGTAGCCTTCATCTTCCTGTCTGTTCATGAAAATACGATGTTCAGGGAAATGGGCATAGATCTGGTCCTGGAAATATTCGGTAAGGCGGAGTTCAGTCTCTGTGATTAGTGCTTCATCGAATCGGGTGTCAGACCGCCCCCGTCCATAATAAAATAGGGTTTCCCTTCCCGCTTCCGTGATCACCTGCTTGGCAAACGCCATTAAATGCTCATCCTCCTGCCTGTCCATCTTCTCCATGCTGCCTCCTTTGTGCAAGTCCTTACCTCAAGATCATATTGGACACAATGGTCTTCTCCATCTTTTTGGTGCCTTCATAAATGTCCAGAATCTTTGCATCGCGGTATAGACGCTGGACCTTGTACTCATCAATGGACCCGTATCCACCGTGCATCTGAAGCGCCTCTTATTTTTTTCTTTGAGTGCATCCACCCCCATAAACAGATCCGCCCTCCATATCCTATATCCCCTTCTCCACTGCTTGAAAAGCACAAAATGACCCCATCCGGGCACAAAACCAGAAACGTTTCGCACCGGTTCAACAGGTCGACTTCAGAACCGCCATATCCATGCCACCAGAATTCGCATTTCTGGCATCAAGACAAAATATTTGATAAACATACAGGAGTGTGCTATGGAAAGGCCGCATACTGCTTGTAATTTTTTTCTCAAGGTTAACAAAATTTTGAGACAGGTGCAAAATCTTTTTGAAAAGGAGAGGTGAGATGACAGCAAAATTAATTAAAGGAACCGAAATCAGGGAACAAATCCTTTCGGAAGTCGACGAGGAGGTCAAAAAAATCAAGACCGAACACAACGTGGTTCCAGGCCTGGTGACCATACTTGTGGGAGAAAATCCCGCCTCCATATCCTATGTCACGCTCAAGGTCAAAACCGCCAACCAGCTGGGTTTCAAGGAAATCCAGGACAACCAGCCTGAAGACATCACCGAAGAGGCATTGCTGGCCCTTATAGACAAATACAACAAGGACGACTCCATTCACGGCATTCTGGTTCAGCTGCCCCTGCCCAAACAGATTGACGAAAAGAAGATCCTCAATGCCATTGACCCGGACAAGGATGTAGACGGCTTTCATCCGGTCAATGTGGGTCGACTGATGATCGGCGGCTCTGAGGTCAAATTCCCGCCCTGTACACCGGCCGGGATTCAAGAAATGATCGTCCGGGCCGGGGTGGAGACCAGCGGCGCAGAGGTCGTCGTGGTGGGTCGTTCCAATATCGTGGGCAAACCCATCGCCAACATGATGCTTCAAAAGGCCGAGGGCGCCAACGCCACCGTGACCGTGGTGCATACCCGCACCAAGGACATGGAGTTCCATTGCAAGCGGGCTGATATCCTGATTGTCGCCGCAGGGGTTCCCGGGCTGGTCAAACCGGAGTGGATAAAACCCGGCGCCTGTGTGATTGACGTGGGGGTCAACCGGGTGGGCGAAAAAATCAGCGAGAAAACAGGAAAGAAGGTGGCCATCTTACGAGGGGACGTGGACTTTGATGCGGCCAAGGAGATTGCGGGTTACATCACCCCGGTGCCCGGCGGTGTGGGACCCATGACCATTACCATGCTGATGAAAAACACCCTGAACTCCTTGAAGTTCAGCCTCGGCATTGCGTAATTCCGGAATGCAGGCGGGGGGGCAAGATCTACGGGATCGGCCCCCCTGCTGGTTGTTATGGAACCACCAGCCCTATGCGTATTGGTCCTGGTCACGATCGGAGATGATGTAAATATAAAATAGGACCATCAGCACTTCCATCCCCAGCACTGCCAGCCACGATCCAAACATATCCCAGATAAGCCCGCCCAGGACAAAGGCCGGGATTATGGATACGATTCCAATGCCGATTTTTCTGAAAAGGTCCATCAAAGGCCTCCTTGCTAAAAAATTTCAGGGGAGGGAGCCTCATCCACGCCCCCGCCTTCGCACTGTACTGCTTGACCTCAATGAATTGAATTATATAAAAAAGAACCTTCAAGGGTCAAGGAATTAACACATGCCTGTGTCACCTGAAAAATCGCTGACCGGGCGAAAATCCCATGAAAAGTTCTTTAAGGACGGAGGCTCATGGCTAAATTCATCCTTTGTTACGTTTTTTTCGGTATCATCCTTGTGGTTTACGGGGTACAGGTCTGCCCGTTTCTGGAATGTCTGGGGTTTTTTCAGGCCTTTGTTCACACCTTCATCCCCATCCTCTTGGCCCTCCCTTTCAGAATCCACTGGTACAGAAGGAATATTCGAAAACTTCACCGGTTGGCGTCGGCAGGAAACAGCGATCTCTATGCCCTGCCCTGGCATTCTTTTGCAACGGATATCTTGCTGTGGTTTTTGATCGGATCCGGCATCGCCCTGTTCTACCATGTTCACCTCCATGCCCCCCTGCTTACCGGACTGAAGCTGTTGCTCGGGTGTGTTTCTTTCGGCCTGCTGGGGGGGATGCTCTGTTTTCTCTCCATGGAAAAACAGCTTATTGAGCATCTAAAAACCGTGGAAGGGGATCCCCCGGTAACGCCCATAAAGCAATTTTCCGTATCCAAAAAAATATTTTTTTTCATGATCATTGTTCTGGGCGCCATGACCGCCGCCGTCCTTCTCATGGTGTTCATGGATATCCATTATCTCCTGGACCAGAGCGACACCCCGAACGCCCCCATCTATTTTAGCGTATTGGAGGAAATCATCTTTGTATTTGCCGTGCACCTCTTATTGAGTCTGTTTATGCTGTGGCTTTACTCTCGTAATCTCAAAACCGTCATCGCCCTGCAGTTGGGCGTCATGGAAGAGATCACCCGCGGCAATTATCAGACTCGAATACCGGTGGTCACCAATGATGAGTTCGGACTGATCGCCGCCAAGACCAACGAAATGATCACCGGGCTCAAGGAGCGGGACTTCTGCCAGGCGAGCTTTGGAAAATACGTCACCCCCGAGGTGAGCGAAAAGGTCCTGGATGGAAAGATCTCCCTGGGCGGGGAATTGAGGGAGGTAACCATCCTGTTTTGCGATTTGAGAGGCTACACCACTTTTGTGGAGGGGAGAAATCCCCAGGAAGTGGTTAGCTTATTGAACCATTACTTCACCCAAATGGAAGGGGCTATCAAGAAATATGGGGGCATTGTGCTTCAATATATCGGTGATGAAATTGAGGCGGTGTTTGGTGCACCCCTGGACCTTCCCCGCCATCCTGAAATGGCGGTGAAGGCGGCCGTGGAGATGAGAGGCCAACTGGACGCATTGAACCGGGAAAGAAAACAGGAAGGCCAGGACCCCATATTCCACGGGATCGGCATCCACACCGGAATGGTCCTGGCAGGGAGTGTGGGGAGCCCTGACCGACTTACGTATGCCATGGTGGGAGACACGGTCAACAGCGCATCCCGGATACAGGATTTAAACAAAACCTTTTACACGGACATCCTCATCAGCGGGATCACCAGGGGGCGGGTCCAGGAAAAGGGAATACCCCTTTCCAGCCTGGGAAAAGTGGCGCTCAAAGGAAAAACGGAAGAAATGGAGATCTTCAAGGTGGCATGAGAGCCTTTCCCCCATGTGAGCGACGCTTTAAACCCAAATTTCTATTGAAAAGCGCTCTGGTCTTAAATAGATTATTCAGAAGATCAGAATTTGGGCCGATTTCCGCTCTCCGAGCGGGAGATGAGGGATTGGGCAAAAGGAGTGTTTTTCAAAATTATGGGGATCGCGTCAGCGCTTACCCCGAGTGAATCGTACACATGGAAAAAATTGTACCACAGACCTATGACAAATATATCAAGGCCCTGACTGATATCAGCCGGGCCATCACATCCGATCTTTATCTCGAAGACATTCTCAAACTGGCGGTGATGGTCACGGCCAAGGTGACCGGAGTGGAGATCTGTTCCCTGTGGCTGGTGGATGAAACCGTCAAACCCAAAAAGCTCCGGCTCAAGGCCACCCAGGCCATCGATCCGGAATATGTAAAGGACCGTTCATTGGACCGGGTGGAAGGGGTGGTGGGCTTTGTGGCCACTCACAATCAACCCTTAGTGATCAAGGATGTACTAAAAGAACCCCGGTTCAAAGAAAAGGAAATGGCCAGAAAGCTGGGCCTGGTTTCCATGCTCAGTGTCCCCTTGCAGGTAAAAAATGAAAAGGTCATCGGGGTGCTCAACTGTTTCACCGCAGAGCCCCATGATTTCACGGACACGGAGATCAATCTCATCACCGCGGTGGCCAATCAGGCCGCGGTGGCCATCCTCAACACGGAACTCATGGTCAAAAGCAAGGTGATCCACGAGGAGCTGGAGACCCGAAAGCTGGTGGAACGGGCCAAAGAGGTCCTCATCCGCAAACGGAATATCAGTGGCGAACAGGCCCACCGGTGGCTTCAGAAACGAAGTATGGATTCCAGAAGGTCCCTGCGCCAGGTGGCGGAGGCGGTCCTGCTCTCCGACGAAATATAATCGAATGGATCACAAGCCACAAGAACGCCCAGGGAATCCATAAAAGAGGGAACCGGGATCCCTTATGTCGAACATCAAGATTTAATCAAAAAAGGTTTGACAAACCTCATTGGAAAATATATAAAAAAAAATTACATTCAAAATTAACAATGCTCCGCACAACGGGGTGCGAGGCCATGAAAGAGGACAAAGGTGTCTTTAACCCTTAACCGGGAAGGCGCCTTTTTTTGTGGGCTTCCCAAAGCTATCTTAATTTCACGGAGGAGAAAAAGTGAACTTACAAAAACCCAATGCCAATGAAGCCCTTCAAACCAAAAATCGATCCAGAGACGTGGCCCCGCAATCCGGTATTTGCAGCCGATGTATCGATGGGTGCAAAGGAAACTGCGACATGTTCAGGGCCACCTTCCGGGGGAGGGAACTTCTCTATCCCGAACCCTTCGGAAGCGTGACCGCGGGTGCGGACAAGGACTACCCGGTCGATTACTCCCACCTCAACATCCAGGGGTATGCCCTGGGGGCCAAGGGTGTGGAGGCGGACCCGGACAAAGCCACCTTTCCGTCAGTCAATACGGAGACCGCCTTTGGCGCGGATGAAAAGGTGAAGATGAAGATACCCATCTTTACCGGGGCCCTGGGCAGCACGGAGATCGCCCGTAAAAACTGGGAGCACTTTGCCATCGGCGCGGCCATCAGCGGCATCAGTCTGGTCTGCGGCGAGAATGTGGTGGGCATTGACCCTGAACTGGAATTCAACGACCAGGGCAAGGTCAAAAACTCGCCGGAGATGGATCGACGCATCAAGGAATACCGGCGCTACCATGAAGGATACGGGGATATTCTGGTCCAGATGAACGTGGAGGACACCCGGAACGGGGTGGCCGAATATGTCATCGACAAGCTGGGCGTGGAGACCATTGAACTGAAATGGGGCCAGGGGGCCAAGTGTATCGGGGGAGAGATCAAGGTCAATTCCATTGAGCGGGCCATCCAGCTCAAGAAACGGGGCTATATTGTCACGCCCGATCCGGAAGACCCCGCCTATCAGGCCTCGTTTAAGGCCGGCCCCCTAAAGCAATTTGAGCGGCATTCCCGGTTGGGGTTCATCGACCAGGAGGCCTTCATGAAAGAGGTGGAACGGATCCGAAACCTGGGGGCCAAGCGCGTCACCCTCAAGACCGGGGCCTATCCCATGCGGGAGCTGGCCATGGCCATCCGCTGGTCCAGCGATGCCAGAATCGACCTGCTCACCATCGACGGCGCACCCGGGGGCACCGGCATGAGTCCCTGGCGCATGATGACCGAGTGGGGGGTCCCGTCCATCTACCTGCACTCCATGGCCTATGAGCTGTGTTCACGCTTGGAAGCCAAGGGCAAATGGGTGCCGGATATCGCCTTTGCAGGCGGCTTTTCCGCTGAGGATCATGTGTTCAAGGCCCTGGCCCTGGGCGCCCCCTACTGCAAGGCCGTGTGTATGGGCCGCGCCCTGATGATCCCGGGCATGGTGGGCAAGAACGCCGAGAAATGGCTGAGAGGCGAGGCCGGCGGTCTCCCCGCCACCGTATCCAGGTTCGGATCCACCAAAGAAGAGATCTTCATGAACTATGAAGTGCTCAAAGAAAAGTACGGATCAGAGGCGGAAAAACTCCCCTTGGGGGCCGTGGGGTTGTACAGTGCCACGGACAAGATCAGGGTGGGGCTTCAGCAGCTCATGGCCGGATCCAGGAACTGGGAAGTGAAGTATATCAGCCGCCAGGACCTGTTCTCCCTGACCGAAGACTGCGCCAAGATTACCGGCATCCCCTATGTAATGGATGCCTACCGGCAAGAGGCCCTGGATATCATTGATGCATAGATGAGGTTCAGAGGTTCTAAGGTTGAAAGGTTCACAGGTTCAGGATTCTGAGGTTCAGAGGTTTACAGCCGTATTTGAAGTCATTACCCCTGAACCTTGAACCCTGGAACCGGTTGAACCTTTTCTCTATTTTTTTCGGAGCCTGTAATGGTTCGCACAAAACGCAGCATTCCCACGGATTCTTATGCCCGCTTCAAGGCGTTTCACGAACTCATGTCCAAAAAGGTGCGTGAAATCCTGCTGGTCTCCAGCCCCTATGATGCCTTCATCATGGAAGAAGACGGGAGCCTCGCCTCCCGCATCATCAATGAGTACAGCGGCCTGAACCTGAGTCACCCGCCCCGGGTGACCCGAACCTCTTCTGCAAATGACGCACTCGCCCTCCTTGCCAGGACCCGGTACGATATGGTCATTGCCACACCGCATTTAGATGAGATGGATCCCTTTTCCCTGGGCATAAAGGCCAAAAAGATAAATCCCAAGCTCCCGGTGATCCTCCTGGCCCAGAGTCTCAGGGGGATTTATCCGCCGCCTGAAAACAGAAAGCTCCAAGGTATTGACAAAATCTTTGTCTGGTCGGGCAACTCGGATTTGCTCCTTGCCCTAGTGAAAAATGCAGAAGACGCCTTGAATGTGGATCGGGATACCCGTCAGGCCAATGTACGGGTTCTCCTGCTGGTGGAAGATTCTCCGGTGTACTACTCCTCTTTTCTGCCGGTTATTTACAGGGAAATCGTGCAACAGACCCAGGCCGTGCTCAAAGTAGGGCTCAATGAAGAGCACAGACTTTTGACCATGCGGGCGAGACCCAAGATCCTTCTCGCCACTGACTATGAAAAGGCCGTGGAGCTGTACCAAAAGTATAAATCGTTTCTCTTCGGTGTCATATCCGATACGCGCTTGCCGAGAGACCAGCATGTGGATGACAATGCAGGGGTGCTGCTGCTTTCCACAATAAAGAAGGAAATCCCTGATCTCCCGCTTTTAATGCTGAGCTCGGAGCCCAAAAACAGAAAAAAGGCTGAAAACATACCCGCGATTTTCCTGGACAAGAACTCCCCCAATCCACTTTCAGAGATCCATGATTTCTTCGTAGAGCATCTCGGTTTCGGGGACTTTGTGTTTCGAATGCCGGATGGGCGGGTCATTGATCGGGCCTCCAATATCCATGCCCTGGAAGAAAAACTGCGGCAGATCCCGGATGAATCCCTGTGGTACCATGCCAAGCGTAACCATTTTTCAAATTGGATCATGGCCCGATCGGAAATCGCACTGGCCTCTTCATTTCGGGATGTCCAGGCGTCCGAGTTCGACAATGCCGAGGAGCTGAGGGCCTATATTGTCTCCCACATCCATGAGTTGCGGAAATTAAGGCAAAAGGGAGTGGTGGCCCGGTTCAACGGTCAGCATTATGATCCGGAGGTCATGGATTTTGTCAAAATAGGTCATGGATCCCTGGGGGGAAAGGCCCGGGGCCTGGCATTCATGTCCGCGGTCCTTCATCAAAACAGAGAACTTCATGAAAAATATGAAGACATCATCATTGAGCTGCCCAAAACCCTGGTGGTGTGTACGGATGGATTTGAATCCTTTATCAGTGAAAACAAACTGAAACGCTTTGCCGATGAAGGATTCACGGATGAGGAAGTGACCACTGCCTTTTTGGAGGCGGATATGCCGGGATGGCTGGAACAGGAGCTGAAAGCCTTCATATCTCATGTTCATTACCCGCTCTCCGTCCGTTCCTCGAGTCTTCTGGAGGATGCCCAGTTTCAGCCCTATGCGGGATTATATGAAACCTACATGATCCCCAACAATCATCCGGATCCTTCGGTACGTCTGAATCATCTCATCACCGCCATCAAGCTGGTCTTTGCATCCACCTACTACGAAGGGCCCAAGGCCTTTTCCAGAAACACCTCCAATCAGCCCCAGGAAGAGGCCATGGCCGTGATTATCCAGCAGGTGGTGGGACAGCAGCACGGGGATCATTTCTATCCCGCCATCTCCGGGGTGAGTCAGTCCCACAATTTTTATCCGGTTTCCCACATGAAGTCTGAAGAAGGGATCGCCCATATTGCCCTGGGCCTGGGCAAAACCGTGGTGGAAGGTGAACGGACCTTGCGGTTTTCGCCCAAATACCCCAACATCACCCCCCAGTTCTCCAGTGTAGACGATATCCTCAAAAACGCACAGCGGTACTTTTACAGCCTAAAACTGCACAATTATCCGAGCAAGCTGAATTTCCATAAAAACGCGAATCTGGAAAAAAGAGAGGTGGACGAGGCGGAGGCGGAATTTCCGGTAAAGACCCTTTCCAGTACCTATATCCCTGAAGAACGCCGCCTCCGGGATACGGGGTTTATGCCCGGCCCAAAGATTTTAACCTTTGCCCAGGTCCTCAAGCATAAGATTTTTCCCCTGCCCGAGCTGTTGGAGGACCTGCTGCACATCGGCCGTAAGGGGATGGGCTGTCCCATAGAGATAGAATTTTCCGTGAATCTGTATCCTGAAAAGGAACGAAAGGGCGATTTCTTTTTTCTTCAGATACGACCCATGGTGGCACAGGAAGACCGTTTTGAGGTGGAAATTACGCAACAAGAGGTAGAGGCTGCCGTCTGCCGGTCCAGTCAGGCCCTGGGCAACGGAAGGACCAACCGGATCGCAGACATCGTCTATGTCAAGCCTGAAGACTTCAAAGTGGAATCCACCCCGCAGATGTCTATGGAAATAGATCGGCTGAATGCCGGGCTGAGCAAAGAAAAACGCCCCTACCTGCTGTTGGGACCCGGCAGGTGGGGCTCTGCGGACCGATGGCTCGGTATTCCTGTTCAGTGGAAGGATATCTCAGGCGTGGGTGCCATCATCGAGCTCAGGAATGATAAATTAAAGGCCGACCCCTCCCAGGGATCACACTTTTTCCAGAATATCACTTCCCTGGGAATTCCGTATCTCACGGTGACGGAAGATGCACAAGATTATTTTGACTGGCATTGGATCGAATCCCTGCCGCCGGTGCAGGAAACGCCATTTTTGAGGCACGTGCGGCTGGATAACCCATTGACCATCAAAATCGACGGCAGGAAGGCCCTGGGGGTCATTATTCAGCAAGATCAGGTCAGATCTTAGCCCGACGGAACTTTCACATGGATGACATCATTTTTTTGATGGAAAGAGTATGTAGTGTGACACACGCGGTCATCGAAGAATTCTGGTGAACGCCCTGCTTCACCAGGCGAGGTCTTCAAACCCAGCTCAAGCAGCGTTCAAATGGATAAAAGGGAGAATGGTTTACTGTCGAAGATCCTGCCTGAAGCGAAGCGAAAGCGGGGAACACCGGTCATCCCGCTCACGGCAGGATTGCGGCCCAAGGCCTCAATCGGAGTATTTATGAAAAAGGTAAAATGGTACATAAATTAAAATAAGGAGGATTTATATGACGGACATTTTAAGAGCAATCAAGGCCAGAGATCCTGAGCAGAACGAATTTCATCAGGCAGTGGAAGAGGTCCTCGAAACGGTTCAGCCTGTTCTGGACCGCAACCCTGAATACCGTCAGGCAGCCGTACTGGAACGAATCACCGAGCCTGAGCGGGTCATTATGTTCAGGGTCCCCTGGACGGATGATCAGGGTCAGGTTCATGTAAACCGGGGCTTTAGGATCCAGATGAACAGTGCCATCGGCCCTTACAAGGGAGGACTCAGATTTCACCCCTCTGTAAACTTGAGCATCCTCAAGTTTCTGGCCTTTGAACAGGTCTTCAAGAACGCCCTGACCACGCTCTCCATGGGGGGCGGCAAGGGGGGGTCGGATTTCGACCCCAAAGGAAAGTCCGACCCAGAAGTGATGCGGTTCTGCCAGAGCTTCATGACCGAGCTGTTCCGTTATATCGGACCGGATACGGACATTCCTGCCGGCGATATCGGTGTGGGGGCCAGGGAGATCGGATTTTTGTTCGGGATGTATAAACGGCTCAAAAACGAATTTACCGGCGTATTGACCGGCAAGAGCCTCAACTGGGGCGGCAGTCTGATCCGGCCGGAAGCGACCGGGTACGGTTGTGTCTACTTTGCCTCTGAAATGCTGAATGTCCATGGCGACAGCCTGGAAGGGAAGACCTGCCTGGTATCGGGGTCCGGTAATGTGGCCCAATATACGGTGGAAAAAATCATCGAAATGGGCGGAAAGGTGGTCACGCTTTCCGATTCTTCAGGCTATGTCTATGATGAGGAAGGGATCGACAAAGAAAAACTGGCCTTTGTGATGAGGCTCAAGAACATCCGGCGCGGCAGGATGAGCGAGTATATCGACAAATACTCGGAAGCGGTATACACCGAGGCAGACTCCACCCAGGATCACAATCCCCTGTGGAATCACAAGGCCGACTGTGCCTTTCCCAGCGCCACCCAGAATGAAATCAATGAAAAAGACGCCCAGAATCTGGTCAATAACGGGGTCAGAGTGATCAGTGAGGGCGCCAACATGCCTTCCACCCCGCAAGCCGTGGACCTGTTTCTGGACAACAAGCTCCTCTATGCCCCGGGCAAGGCGGCCAATGCCGGCGGTGTGGCTGTGTCCGGCCTGGAAATGTCCCAGAACAGCATGCGTCTGAAATGGACAAGAGAGGAAGTGGACGAGCGGCTCCAGATCATCATGAAGAGCATCCATAAAACCTGTATGGAGGCTGCGGCCGACTACGACCTGGAGGGCAACTATGTGGCAGGCGCCAATATCGGGGGGTTTGTCAAGGTGATGAATGCCATGCTGGACCAAGGGCTGGTGTAAAAAGAAGTTATCAGGTTTCCCCGCTGAAGCGGGAAACACTGAATACTGAAAAGAAAAAAACCGGTAAGGCTTGTTTGAGCTTACCGGTTTTTTTTATTTCTCAACCGAACTTCCTTCCCAAAAGCTGAAAAATGCACTGTTTTTATGGTCCATATGCAGTGGGTTGTGTACTTGACAACCCGGGGAGGAGTGAATATTCTATACTCAAATGATAGAGTTTATGTGACTTTCTTTTCCGGGAAGTGAAGGGGTAAGGGAAGGTAATATGAAATTATCCACCAGAAGTCGGTACGGCACGCGGATGATGCTGGACCTGGCCCGGCACTATAATGAAGGACCCGTACCAATAGGGGAGATTGCCGAAGTAGAGGGCATATCCGTCAAATATCTGGAGCAACTCATTATCCCGTTGAAGAAAGCAAAATATATAAAGAGTGTTCGAGGCCCCAAAGGAGGGCATATGCTTTCAAAGCCCCCTGAAGAGATAAGTATTGCAGATATCGTCAAGGTCCTGGAGGGAGGATTTGGGTTCAGCCCCTGCATTGAAGATCCTGCAGCATGCAAAAGAACATCGGATTGTCTGACACGCGGCCTCTGGGAAGAAACCACCCGGGCCGTGCTGGATAAACTCGACTCCATAACACTGTCCGATATGCTGCAAAGGCGGCCTATTCCGGATCAGTCACCCTGGAAGTCTGAAGGGAGAGAAACCCCATGGACAGTAAAACCCATGATCAGGAGACAATAAAGCGGATATCGGCCATAAAAGAGAGGCTCTCCAGGGAGCTCCTGATTCTGACGCATCATTATCAGAGAAAGGAGATCGTGGATCTTGGAGACGAAAAGGGGGATTCATTCGGTCTCTCCCGGAAAGCGGC
>JAWLET010000185.1:0-5477 GCA_041685955.1 Desulfobacteraceae bacterium
GGGTGAAGTGGAAGTGGAGACGCTGGCCAGGCAGGTCAACTTTGAGGCGTTTTTGGATCGGGACCTGAACGCCGGGTTTTCAGGCGGGGAGATCAAGCGGTCGGAATTGCTCCAGCTGATGGCCCAGGACCCGGACTTGATGCTCTTTGATGAACCGGAATCGGGTGTGGACATGGAAAATATCGCCCTGGTGGGCAATACCATTGCCGCTTTATTGCAGAGGGTCGGGTCGGCTGAGGAGACCACATCCAAGATGCAGGCGAAACTGAGTCGAACCAAAATGGGCCTGATCATCACCCACACCGGGTACATCCTGGATTATGTATTCGCGGACAAAGGCCAGGTGCTGTACGACGGGATGCTCAGCTGTGTGAGCAATCCCAGGGAAATTCTGACTTGCGTGGGTGAATCCGGTTATGAGGAGTGTGTGCGATGTATAACAGGGATCAATTAGCCAAAAAAGCGAAAGCGGCAAGGCGGAAGCAATCGGCCATCGGACCGGACATCGATCTCTCAAAATTCGATGATGCCCCGTCCCAGCATTCCTACCTGGCCGAAGAAGACCTCTGCTCCCTTCCCATGGCGGACCAGAATCAGCTTCTCATGGCCGGTCTGGATGTGAGGGAAAAAGAGCGGGGAGGCACCTATTTTCAGAAGGACACCGATGTCATTCATTGTCATGCCCAGCAGGAGGGGATTGAAGTCACTCCCATCAGGAAGGCTTTGGAGACTGAACCGTGGATCGGGGATTACTACTGGAAACTCATCGACGTGGATACCGACAAATACACGGCCGCTGCAGAGCTGGGACTCCATGACGGGTATGTCATTCGCGCCCTTCCGGGCAGCCGGTCCATCTATCCGGTCCAGGCCTGTCTGTATCTGGAAAAGGAAAACATTCAGCAGAATGTGCATAATATCATCATTGCTGAGGAGGATTCCGAGCTTCATATCATCACCGGATGCGCCACCGCCCCCCATATGAGAAAGGGACTGCATGTGGGGATTTCCGAGTTTTTTGTCCAGAAAAATGCCAAACTCACCTTTACCATGATCCACAACTGGGCCGAAGATATGGAGGTGCGGCCCAGGTCCGTGGCTCAGGTGGAGGCGGGCGGGCTTTTCCTCAACAACTACATCTGCATGAAGCCCGTAAAATCGCTTCAGATGTATCCCGCCACCCACCTGGTAGGGGAAGATGCAGTGGCCCGGTTTTACAGTATTATTGTGGGGAGTCCCGGGTCCCATTATGATCTGGGGGGTCGGATATTCCTCAAACGTCCCGGGAATAAGGCCGAGATTGTGGCCCGGACCATCAGTAACGGCGGGGATATCATTGCCCGGGGCCATCTGATCGGTGAAGAGCCCGATATCAAGGCCCACCTGGAATGCCGGGGGCTGTTGCTCAACGGGGGGCGTATCCATGCCATCCCCGAGCTGGAGGGACATGTGGACGGGGTGGAGATGTCCCACGAAGCCGCGGTGGGGAAGATCGCCCAGGAGGAAATCACCTACCTGATGTCCCGCGGGTTGAGCGAAGATGAGGCCACGGCCACCATTGTCCGGGGGTTTTTGAGCGTAGACATTCCGGGACTGCCCCCGCAGCTCAAGGCCGAGATCGATAAGGCCATAGAAGAGAGCGATAAGGATATGATGTAATCGATGGCAACTCTATACGGAGACTGACCGAATGGAAAACCAAGTAAAGATGTACACGCTGAGTACCTGCAGCCACTGCAAGGCCACCAAAAAATTCTTGGATGACTGCAATGTGGCCTATGAATTTGATGATGTGGATCTGCTGGAGGGAGAGGAGAGGGCGGCCATACTGGAGGATGTCAAAAAATTGAATCCAAGATGCTCTTTTCCCACCATCCTCATCGGGGATCGGGTCATTGTGGGGTTCAAGGAAGCGGAAATCAGGGAGGCACTGGGATTATGAAAGAAGTAGAAGCGCTGTACGAGGCCTTGAGAAAGGTTCAGGAACCGAAAGGGTATTTCTTTAACAAGGACAAGACCAGGGTCATGGAACTCCTGGAGGCCCTCCGGACCAACAGGGAGCGCTACGGATACATGAGCTGCCCGTGCCGGCTGGCCTCGGGCGACAGGGAAGCGGACAAGGATATCATCTGCCCGTGCGTGTACCGGGAGGCGGATGTGCAGGAATACGGGAGTTGTTATTGCAATCTCTATGTGTCCCGGGAATGGAACCAGGAGCAGATCCCTCATGAGTACGTGCCCGAAAGACGGGCGCCGCAGGTGTAAATCCTGAAAGGGGGTCTATAACATGCTGGTCCTGGGATTACAGGGAAGTCCTCGTAAGAACGGAAATACCCACATCCTGCTTTCCACCTTTCTAAAGGAGGCTGAAGCCCTCGGCGCCCGCACTCAACAGCTGAGGGCGGCCGGGCAACAAATTTCGCCTTGCCGGGAATGTGGTACGTGTGAGCGGAAAGGGTTTTGTGCCATTGAGGATGATATGCAGCAGGTATATCCCCTTTTATGGGAAGCGGATCTCATTGTCCTGGCTACCCCCATATTCTTTTACGGCCCCACGGCCCAGATAAAGGCGCTCATTGACCGGTCCCAGGCCCTGTGGGCCAGAAAATACACCCTGGGGCTCACGGATCCCGGCAGAAAATGGCGAAAAGGCCTTCTCCTGGCCGTTGGCGCCACCAAAGGAAAGACCCTTTTCGACGGCACTGCACTGACCGCCAAGTATTTCTTCGATGCGGTAGGAGCGGGCTTTGAGGGAACCCTCGGGTTCAGACAGGTGGAGAATGCCGGGGATATCCAAAACCACCCCACGGCCCTCAAACAAGTCACGGAACAGGCCGGTGCACTGGTGGGCCCTTATCTGGAGCGCAAAAAAATCCTTTTTGTCTGCACCCAAGACGCCTGTACCAGCCAGATGGCCGGCGCCTTTGCCCGGTTTCATGCGGGGGACCGGGTGGAGGCCATGAGCGGAGGAAGTGCGCCCGCAGACGAAATTGACCCGGTCATGGTGGAAGCGATGGCGGAGAAGGGCATCGACATGGCCTATCTGAGACCCCAACCCTGGGAAGCGGCCGCTCGGGGCCGGAACCCGGATCTGCTTATCGTAGTGGGAGACTGTGATGTAAGCGGTTCATTCCCGGGCGTGGCCACTCAGAAATGGGATGTAGAAGACCCGAGGGGCAAACCGGCGGCGGCTATGCGCCGGGTCCGGGACCAGATCGAGGAGCGGGTTACGGCACTCATTGAAGGGGGCCTTTAGAGCGGCCGGGCCTTTAAATCATATTTCCAACCCCAAAATCATGAGAGAAGATAAGGAGTGAGGTCATGAAACCGGTTGAATTGGCAAAGGATATTTTCTGGGTAGGGGCGATTGACTGGAACATCCGGGACTTCCACGGCTATTCCGTATCCAAGGGGTCCACCTACAATGCCTACCTCATCATGGATGAGAAAATCACCCTGATCGATACGGTCAAAAGGCAGTTCGCCGATGAACTGATCGACAACATCAGTACCATCGTGGATCCCAAGAAGATCGATTATGTCATCAGCAACCACACCGAGATGGACCATTCAGGCGGGTTGCCCAGGGTAATGCACAAAGTGGGCGAGGACAAACCCCTGTACTGTTCCCAGATGGGGCATAAAAATCTGTCCAGACATTTTTCTCAAAAATGGAACTATCATCCGGTGGAAAGCGGCGGGGAACTGAACCTGGGAAAAAGGACCCTCACCTTCCTGGAAACCCGCATGCTTCACTGGCCGGACAGTATGTTCACCTATGCCAAAGAGGATAAGATCCTCTTCTCCAGCGATGCCTTCGGGCAGCACTACGCCGGGCTGGAGCGGTTTGACGATGAGGTGGGGGAGGATATCATGCCCCATGCCCGAAAATATTTCGCCAATATCTTGCTCCTGTATGCTCCGTTGGTGCTCAAGCTGGTGGAGCAGGTGACAAAGATGGGTCTCTCCATAGAGATGATCTGTCCGGACCACGGGATTATGTGGCGAAAGGATCCGTCCAAGATCATCAATGCCTATGTTACGTGGAGCAGGCAGGCGCCTCAAAGAAAGGCCCTGGTGGTCTATGATACCATGTGGCACAGTACGGAAACCATGGCCCAAACCATCGTGGAGGCCCTGGGGGCCCGAGGGGTGGACGCCAGGCCGTATCACCTGAGGACCAACCATCGAAGCGATATCATCACCGAAGTTCTGGATGCGGGTGCCGTCATCATGGGGTCTCCCACCCTGAATAACGGGCTGTTTCCCACGGTGAGTGACTTTTTGACCTATATGAAGGGATTGAAGCCCAAAAACAAGATCGGCGCCGCCTTCGGGTCCTACGGGTGGAGCGGCGAGGCGGTCAAGTTGCTAAGTGCCGAGCTGGAGACCATGAAGTTCGAGGTCATCGATCCGGGGGTGAGACTCCAGTATGTGCCCGATGAAGAGGGGCTGGAGGCCTGCAGGAATCTGGCCGAAAAAATCGCCCAGGCCTTGCCCGATTAGAGAAATGGAATTACTGGAAAATGAGGCCATCGAAGATCCCGGTCATCGATCTAAGGGAATGCTCCTATTGTGAGTCCTGCGTGAGCCTCTGCCCGTCGGTATTTAAAATCCATGAGGAGACCGGCATTATGGAGGCGGCGGTCCTGGAGGACTATCCTGAACAAGACATCCAGGCCGCCATCAGCTGTTGTCCCCAAAACTGTATCAGCTGGGAGAGCACAGCGTGAACAGGGGACGCATGAAAGCGCAGGTCAAGGCCTTGCTGAGTGACCAAGACCCGGATGCGGCGGTGCGCACCTTGTGCCGCTGGCCCCGGAAAAAGGTCCTCAACGTCCTTTTTTCATTCCTGTACAGTGGTGATGAACATCTGAAGTGGCGGGCGGTGACGGCCATGGCGGCGGTGGTGGCCCGCCTGGCGGATGAGGATATGGAATCGGCCCGGGTGATTGTCCGCAGGCTCATGTGGAACCTGAACGATGAATCAGGGGGGATCGGCTGGGGGTCCCCCGAGGCCCTGGGAGAGATCCTGGCCCGGCATGAGGGGCTGGCCCGGGAGTATGGGGCCATCCTGGTTTCCTATGCACGGCAGGACGGCAATTTTCAGGAAGACGAAAGGATGCAGCGGGGGGTGTTGTGGGGGCTGGGACGGCTGGCACAGGAAAGGCCTGAATGGCTCCAAGAGGTAATCCCCCATCTTCCCCTTTTTCTGCATTCAGCCGATCCTGCGGTACGGGCTCATGCGGCCCGGCTTGCCGGTATGCTGGGGCCTGGACCGTATATCGACGCGCTTAAACGGCTCACTTCAGATGAGGCCCAGGTTCATGTGTGGATCGATAAAAGCCTCAAGAGCTACCGGGTGAAGGATCTGGCCATGGCGGCCCTACGGCAGGGTGAGTCCTGCTCAATCAAGGTTTCAGGTTTCAGTGTTCAGGAGTCCCCGACACCCGACACCTGACACCCGACACCTGACA
>JAWLET010000186.1:0-5469 GCA_041685955.1 Desulfobacteraceae bacterium
CCCCTGACGTCTACCGACCTCTCAGATACTCCACCGCATTTTGAAAGATTTTTATCCCTTCCCCCTCCTGGCTCAGGGGTGTTTTCCCCTGACGGGAGAGGACCTCCCTTTGGTCTGTCCAGTTGGGGTGGTTGGTGAAGTGGTTATAGGCCTCCGGGTGGGGCATCACACCGAATACCCGGCCTGTGGAATCGCATATGCCGGCAATATCCTGGATTGACCCATTGGGATTGAAAGGCCATTTTCCCTGTGCCGCTGTGCCGTCTTCACCGGCATACTGCATCACCACCTGACGGTTTTCAAAGAGGGCCTCAATGGTCTCGGCCCCGGCCACCAATTTCCCTTCACCATGGCGCACCGGCAGTTCTATTCCGGAAAGCCCCTTTGTAAACACACAAGGCGTAGCGTCATTCATCTTGAGGTTTACCCACGCATCCACGAAATTGCCCGAGTCATTGTAGGTAATGGCCACCAGCCGTTCGCCATAGGTCTCATCAAATCCCGGAAGAAGTCCCAGATTGACCAGGGCCTGAAAGCCGTTACATATACCGATCACTAAGTTTCCGTCCCGCACAAAGCTGTTCAGCTCCGAACCCAGATGCCGCCTGAGTTTGGCGGCCATGAGGACCCCGGCCCCATGATCATCTGCCCAGCTGAATCCCCCGCCAAGGACCAGGATTTGAAACTGTGCCAGCGGGGAACTCGCTGATCCTTTACTGCCGCTGATCAATTCGTTGATGTGGATTCGATGGGATTCAGCTCCGGCCAGCTTCAACGAAAAATCGGTCTCATAATCGCAGTTGAGCCCGAATCCGGTCAAAACCAGCGCCTTTATCCGGTTCATATGAGACCTCCGAACGGTCTTTTCCATTCCGCTTTCAACCTGTTTTGCGCAACATCTATGATGGGCTTCCCCTTGTGATCCCTGATAATCAGGTGGGGCCCTTCTGTAATGACCCCGACCCGGGCCATTTCATGACCTGATAAAACCGCCTCCAGCTGTTCTGCCTTTTCCGGGGCCACCGTTACAATAAATCTGCCACATGATTCCGAATAGAGGGCCTGGGTGGGCGTGAGGGTGCCGGCCCCTGGAATGTTGAAAAGATCAAGCTCCATACCCACCTCCCCGGCCATGGCCACCAGGGCCAGGTGAACGGCCAACCCGCCTCGTGACACGGCATGGCAGGAGGCAATCAGGCCCTCGGATATGGCCCTGGACAGGGCAAGATACAGGGGCCAGGACTTTTCAGGATGGACTTCCGGCACATTGAGCCCGACGACCTCCATCATCTGGTAGAACTCGCCCCCGCCCAGCTCATTTTGGGTCTTTCCCAGGACATAGACCTGATCCCCCGGAAACTTGGCATTCATGGTCACACACCTGCCGATGTCCCGGACCACGCTGGATACCGTAAACAGCAGGGTCGGAAGGCCGGACACCTTTCGCCGTTCCCCATAAGGGCCCTTCAGATGGCCGTCAATATACATACTGTCCTTACCTGAAAGCAGCGGAATTCCGTACGCCAGGCAAAGGTCCCTAAGGGCCCAGTTGGACCTTACCAACTGGGCGGCCTTGTATTTTCCGTCCGGATTCTTTATTGGATCATATTCAATGGTGGGCCAGCAGAAATTGTCCACGCCCCCCAAATGACGGGGATCCCCACCCACCGCCAGCACCCGTCTCACCGCTTCATCGATGGTGGCCGATGTCATGTGGTATGTATCGATAACCGAATAAAACGGATTCAGGGCCTGGGAAACGGCCAGGCCCCGGTGTGAGTCCAGGAGGGGGCGTATGACAGCCGCATCCGAGGGCACATCGCGATGTTTACCCACCAGGGGCTTGATGACACTGGTCCCCTGGACTTCGTGATCATATTGCCTTTGGATCCAGTTTCGGCAGCACAGATTGGGCCGGGAAAGCAGGGCGCTCAACAGGGCGTTTTGGTCCAGTGGATCGCTGATGACCGGCTCGGTCAATCCCCGTATTCGGGGAGGCACCCACTCCGCTTCAAAGTCCCACTGGGGAAAATCGGATTCTAACAAGTCCATGCGGATGTAGGCACAGGTCTTTCCCTTGTAAGTGAGATGCAGGTATCCGGAATCGGTATATTCTCCAATGACCGTGCTTTCCACCGAATGCTTGGCCGACAGGTCCATGAAACGGTTCAGGTGTTCGGGCTTGACCGCGATGGTCATCCGTTCCTGGGATTCGGAGATCCAGATTTCCCACTGGTCCAGGCCGTCATATTTAAGCGGCACCCGGTCAAGTGCCACCTGACACCCATTGCTGAAGCGGGCGGACTCACCGACGGAGGAAGAAAGCCCTCCGCCGCCGTTGTCGGTGATAAAGGCGATCAGCCCTTCGTCTCTGGCTTCCAGAAGAAAATCCTGCATCTTCTTCTGAGTATACGGATCACCGATCTGGACATGGCCGGCAGGGGTGTGCTCGCTGTAGCCTTCTGATGCCGCGGTCACCCCGTGGATACCGTCTTTCCCCACCCGCCCACCGGACATGACAATGAAATCCCCCGGAGAAGTGGTCTTTTCATGGCTGGATTGATCTCCGATCCTGGCTGGCATGATCCCCAGGGCGGTGACAAATACCAGGCATTTTCCGATGTAGCTTTCGTCAAAGAGAAGCAGACCGAAGGGGGTGGGGATGCCGCTCTTATTGCCCCCGTCCCTCACCCCCTCGATAATGCCGTCCAAAAGCCGCCGGGGATGGAGGTGCGGCTTGAGCGGACCGTCATAATCCCGCTCTCCCACACAGTATCCATACATCCCTGATATCAGTTTAGAGCCCTTCCCTGTCCCCATGGGATCCCGGTATATGCCCACGATTCCGGTAATGGCGCCGCCATAGGCCTCCATGTTGGACGGGCTGTTGTGGGTCTCACCCGTAATCACATAGTAATGGTCCTGGTCAAACCGTCCCACACCCGCATTATCCCACAACACAGAAACCACCCAATCCTGTTCTTTCATCAATTTCAGGGTAGGCGCTTCAATACAGCTCTTAAAGAGGCTGTCCACCGACTTTTTTTCCCCGCTACAACGGTCGTGATATCTGAAAAACCCCCTGAAGGTGTTATGGTTACAATGATCGCTCCTGGCCTGGGAGATGTATTCCAGTTCCACATCCGTTGGAAGGTCCAATCCCACCGCTTCACGTTCCTTCTTCACATCCTTTCTCAGAAAATAGTCTCGAATGATGGGAATATCCCGATCCTGGAGGGCAAGATTACGTGCATGGGATATCTTTTTCAGTTGTTCATCGCTTTCAATACTGATGACGGCCACTTCAGGCTCATGATCCAGCATGACTTTGGGAATTGGAAAGCCGATCCCACGCTCTGGGTCCCAGTCCTGTTTTGAAAATATCTTCCACTGCTGGATAACCTCATTGGCCAGCAATTCTCCTGCAATCCTGTTCACCGCCTCTTGGGTCAGTTTACCTCGGATTTCATACAATTTTGAGCTGTAAATGGCCTCGTCCGGCCCGAATATCACCCCGAGCAGGTCTTCCACTGCTTCCTTCGCAGTGCTCCCCCCTGTGTCCCTCACCCCGGGTCGAAATCCCACCCATATGAGCCAGTCAAAGCCACGGGCCATGGGGGTGTAACCGGATTCTTCAGTCACCGGATTGGTAAATATCTCGGTCTGAATCTGCCTGAGCTGATCATCGGAAAGTCGAGCGTCAATGGTCAGGATTCGAATCACCCGGATGTCATCCACCTGAAATCCGAAATATTCTCTCGCTTTTCTTCCAACTCCGGCGCCTTCGGCATCGGTCAATTCACTTTTCAGCCTGATTTCCAGTCGAAATGCCATGGCTTATTTTCCTATGGGATTTAAGGGATAAGCCATTTTTCCCATACTTCAAGGCTGATCCCGTCATGGATAATGCCTGTTATTTTTAGCGCGATTTCCGGGCCCGAGTCAATAAATAGTTCGCTGGTGAACGGGCTTGAAATCCTGAGCCCCAATGAATATATTGAAATTAGCGAAAACCTCTTAAAGATTATAAGGAGCCAATAATGACGGAAAATTCGGAACAGGTCTCGGCAGAAAAGAGAAAAGGAGCCAAGATCCCCAACCAGCGTGAGCTCGAAAAAGAGCTGAGTGATTATCTCACCAAGAAATACGGTGATCGCATAAAGATTATATCGCCCTTTGTCATCCCCAAAAAACAAGAGGGGCAAACGGATGGGACTTCATCGGAGCAGGATACCCAAGGGACTCCGTTTTTCGATATGATGCCCGAGGATCTGGAGTCCTATTTGGACAGTTTTGTGGTGAAGCAGGACCAGGTCAAATCGGTTTTGGCCACCAAAATCTGCACCCATTTTAACCGCATCAAATTCAGTACCAAGCAGACATACAAAAATCCCGGTGCCGATAAAAACAAGGCTGGGGTCGGAATGATCAAAAACAATGTATTGTTGATCGGTCCCACCGGGGTCGGCAAGACCTATATCATCAAATTGATCGCCCAGAAGCTGGGGGTTCCTTTTGTCAAGGGGGATGCCACCAAATTCAGCGAAACCGGGTATGTGGGCGGAGACGTGGAGGACCTGGTGCGCGATCTGGTTTATGAGGCGGACGAAAGTATCGAACTGGCGGAAAACGGCATCATCTACGTGGATGAGATTGATAAAATCGCCTCCTCACAAAATGTGATCGGCCATGACATCTCACGGACCGGGGTTCAGCGGGCACTGTTGAAACCCATGGAAGAAACGGATGTGGACCTCAAAGTGCCGCACGATCCCATTTCCCAGATCCAGGCCATTGAGCATTACCGGCGTACCGGAAAAAAGGAAAAGAAGATGGTCAACACCAAAAACATCCTGTTTATTATGAGCGGGGCCTTTGGTGAACTGACGGAAATCATCAAAAAGCGGCTCCAGAGCCAGGGGATCGGATTTGAGGCTGATGTACGACCCACGGAAATCCCGTGGGAAATCCTGAAAGAGGTCCGGGCCGAGGATCTGATGGCGTTCGGGTTTGAATCTGAATTTGTGGGCCGCCTCCCGGTGGTGGTGGTTTTTGACGAACTGACCAAGGAGGACCTGGTAGAGATACTGGGGAACCCCAACAATCCCATTATCATCAGCAAACGAATGGATTTCAGGGCCTACGGCATTGATGTAAAATTTGAAGCCGATGCCCTGTTGAAGATTGCGGAAATGGCGGCCAGCGAAAAGACCGGAGCCAGGGGGCTGGTCAGCGCCATGGAAAAAGTTTTGATCCCCTTTGAGAAAAAGCTCCCTTCCACGGACATCAAGCAGTTTCTGGTCACCCGGGAGGTGGTGGAAGACCCTGAAGGCCAGGTTCAGCAATTATTGAAAGATCCGGAAAACGAGCAGGTTGTGGCACGTTTTGAAAGGGCACGGGAGAAAGAGCTGGCAGATATCCGAAAATTTCTTTCAAAACGGGTCCATAATCTCAACGAAATAGCGGGCT
>JAWLET010000187.1:0-5459 GCA_041685955.1 Desulfobacteraceae bacterium
TCAAATTATTCTGGACACGGGCTACCCGGCCCAAGAAGGATATCACAGCATTGGAAAGACCTTTCCCATGAGCAAGGAGCCGGTGTTTGAAATCCTGCTCAATCTTAGGGATTATACCGGGGACGGGGTCTACGAGGTGGTCACGCCCTTTTATATCCTGGTGGTGGAACCCCGGAAATCCCGGTTGATATCCGAGGATTTCAGGCGCTTCTGCACCCTGCACAATATCAATTCCATCCTCTATATCCCGCTGGGCGCGGACGGTGAAATCTCGCACGTCATGACCTTTGACGCCCTGGACCAGAAGCAGAGATACACGGATGATGAGATCGATACCTTCCTCTTTCTCGGCAGGGAACTCATGAAGGCCCAGAAGATCGAACGCTTGGATGATGCCCTCCATGACTTCAAAAACCCGGCCATGGCCACGGCCGGGTTCGCACGACGGCTCAAGGGGCTCATTGAAAAGGACGATTTGACCCAGTCGCGGGACCAGATCCGCAGGTATGCGGATATCCTGGTGCAGGAGACCAGCCGGCTGCAGGAACTGGCCATGAGCCTGTACAATGTGGGCGAGGCCCAGGATGCCGATTTAACCGATGTGCTTCGCCGCCGGTTTGAGATCAACCGGGAGGCCATCAAGGAACAGCTCAAGCAGAATGTGGAGTTGAAGGAAGGTCCGTTTGAGTCCGACCTGAAGGTGCGCTGTTACAGGGTGCACCTGGAACGGGTGTTTGACAACCTGCTCAACAACGCCACCAAGGCCGTCCCCCTGAAGGGCGGAAAGCTTTCCATCGCCACCTATGGGGAGGGGGAATGGGCGTGTGCGGAAATTACCAATACGGGCCAGATATCCGAGGCGGACCGGATCAAGATCCTGGAAGGAGAGGGGGAGGGGCGCGGACTCTACATCACCTACCGGATTATTCGATTGCTCAAGGGAAAGATCGAGATTACCGCCCGGGAGGAGACCACCACCTTTAAGGTCTGTTTTCCGCGCCATTAGGCTCAGACGTTCAGGTGTCCCCGCGGGCGGCGGGATCTTGGACGGGTGTCAGGTGTCAGGAAATTCCATGCACTCAAACCCGAAACCCGAAAACACTGAAGCCTGACACCTTATACCGGTTAATCGCTTAATTCGGACACAGCAGCTCTGCATTTGAAAGCGTCTGTGATCTTGGAAGTTGTGCTCGTATGTTGGATCATATCATCAACAACCCTGACCTGGCCCGGTATGTGACGTCCTTTGCGCAGGGTCAGACCATTTTTTTGGAGGGCGATGACTCCCAGGATCTCTATGCCCTGATTTCCGGAAAACTCGATATCCTGAAAGGGACCCATAGGATCGCCCAGGTTTCGGAACAAGGGTCCATATTCGGGGAGATGTCCTTCTTGCTGGAAAAGCCTCGAACCGCCAGCGTAAAGGCGGCCACCGATGTCAAGGTCCTTCGCATCCCCCGGGAAGAGATCCCTGCATTCCTGGCCAAATTTCCGGAAGTGTTGCAGGAATTCGCCACCATTCTGGCGAGGCGGCTGGACCAGGCGAGCCAGCTGGCCTTTGGTTTGAAGGAATTCTGCGACCAGCTGCCGGATGCGGTGCTTTTGCTGGACAAGGAGGGCAGCATCCTCTCTTTAAATGCATCGGCGGAACGGCTCTACGGCAGAGAGCCCAGCCAGCTGCTTCACCAGCCTGCTGAAACGCTGTACGAAAACCCGGAGGAATACAGGGAATTCATCCAGGAAGTTATCTCCGGATACACGGTCCAGGAAAAGATCCTCAGGGTGAAACACCCCACAAATGGGATCCGCTATATTTCCACCAGCACTACGGTCCTCTATGATGCGCAGCACCACTTTCAGGGCGTGCTTTTTCTGGGCCGCGATGTCACCGGGGTCCAGGCTCTGGAGCGGCGATACCGGCGGGTCAGACGATGGATCTTCCCCTTAGTGATTCTCCTGGCCCTCATAGCCGGAGGCGTGTTCTGGGCCTATCCCTACTTCTCCACAGGCTATGAGGTCATGGATACCCAGAAGATGCAGTTAAGGGATGAACTGGCCATGGATTACCGGTGGCTGGCCCCCAGGCTGGCAGGGCCGTTTCAGGCCGGTGATACGGAAAAGACCCATGCGGTGCTTCAGCGCTTTTTTAAGACCAAAAAAGACCAGAAGGTTCCGTATACGGGTCTGGTACTGCTCAACAAAGACAAAAGAGTCCTGGACGCCTACTCAAACCAATCCGCGCCCGAGGCCGGTGCGGTCATCGGGAGCAGTTATGCCGGCATCCTGTTCCAGGGGAAAAAAGAAAGCCCCCACCGGGTATTGACCGTGTACCGGGAGCGTGAAAATCAACCCATGGGCCGCAAGGGGATTGAAGTGGCCTTTGAGGTATATAAGGCCCATGACCGGATCGGCTGGCTGATTTTTCAAATGGACGTGGACCAGCTTGAGGAGCAATACCATGTGGATGAAGCCTATTTAAAGGCGTTTAAATTTAATGACTTGCGAGGTGAAACAGGGGATGAGAAGTAGAAAGATTTCGAACCCTGAAATCTGTAAAGGAAATGCTCGAACGTCCAACGTCGAATGAGATCTGGAAACCATAGCCCTGTCCAAGATGCCGCCGCAAAGACGGGCAACACTCACCACTTAAATGTGCGAACAGATGGAAGACCTTCATGACAGGCCCTGAACCCGACACCGGCAAGCCATACCAGGTATCTCAAGGGGAGGATGGTGAAATCACCTTGTCGGTCTACGGGAATATGGATGCGGCCGGTTCCGCCTCCCTGCTCAAGGACCTGAAGGCGGAGATAAAAGCGCTCTCACCGTCGGCCCTGACCATGGACCTGAAGGGCGTGGCGTATCTGGATGATTTCGGGACCCTGGTTTTGGTGGAACTCAGGCGCATGATGTCCCGTTCGGGTGGCCGGTTTCAAATCATCAATCCCGACCCTAAGATCAAAAATATGCTCGCCTTATTGAATTTTGATGCCGTGGCCGAATCTGTGTCCGTTATCAAAAAGCGGTCCCCGAATCTCTTTATACGCATCGGCGACGCCACGCTGGACCTGTTTTCAGATCTCAAGTATGCCCTCTTTTTTCTGGGATCGGTGTGTCTTTCCCTGGTCCATGTGTTTCTGCACCCCGGATCCCTGAGGCGGGATGAAACCATTTCCACCATGCAGCGTACCGGGGTGGACGCTCTCCCCATCGTGGGGTTGATCAGTTTTCTCCTGGGGCTGATCATGGCCTTCATGTCCTCGGTCCAGTTGGAGCAGTTCGGGGCCAATATCTATGTGGCCTCTCTGGTCAGCCTGGCCATGACCCGGGAGCTGGGGCCCATCATGACCGCCATTATTGTGGCGGGTCGGTCCGGGTCCGCGTTTGCCGCTGAAATCGGGACCATGAAGATATCCGAAGAGGTGGATGCCCTGTTCACCATGGGCTTTGACCCGGTGCGGTTTCTCGTGGTGCCCAAGCTGGTGGCCGCGGCCATCATGGTCCCCGTTCTGACCCTTTTCTCCGATCTGTTCGCCATTCTGGGCGGGCTCATCGTAGGGGTGTCCATGCTGGATCTGACCCCGGGGGCCTATATCGCCCAGACCCTCAAGACCCTGACCCTGTTTGACATATTCTGGGGCGTGTTTAAGAGCGGGGTCTTCGGCATCTTGATCACCTGGGTGGGATGCCTCAGGGGATTTCAGGTCCGGGGCGGCGCCGCCTCTGTGGGCAGGGCCACCACGTCGGCGGTGGTGAGCAGTATTTTCTTGATTATTGTGATCGATTCGGTGTTTTCCGTGATACTCAGGTACTGGGGCTGAGGGAGAAACATGGAGAGGGACGTTGTCATCCGGGTAAGGGACCTCAGGGTGGGATACGGGGAAGATATTGTCCTGGACCAGATCGCCTTTGATGTCTATGAGGGGGAGATTTTTGTGATCCTGGGAGGAAGCGGGTGTGGAAAGAGTACCCTGCTCAAGAGCATGCTCGGTCTGATTCCTCCCTTTGCCGGGCGGGTGACCATTGACGGCGATCCGGTCTTAGCGGATGAGGAGAAACTCAAAGGCATCTTCCGGAAGATCGGGGTCCTGTACCAGGGGGCCGCACTGTTCGGCTCCATGACCGTGGCTGAAAATGTGGCCCTGCCCATTCAGGCCTATACCGCCCTGCCCCCGGAGTCTGTAAACATCATTGTCCAGATGAAGCTGGGCCTGGTCAACCTGAATGGGTATGAAAACCATCTGCCCTCGGAGTTGAGCGGGGGCATGAAGAAGCGGGCCGGCCTGGCCCGGGCCATGGCCCTGAATCCCAAGATCCTGTTTTTTGATGAACCTTCGGCAGGGCTCGACCCGGTTACCTCGGCCGAGATTGACGCATTGATCCTGCACCTGAACAAAAATCTGGGCACCACCATGGTGATCGTGACCCATGAGCTTCAGAGCATTTTTGCAGTGGCCCAGCGGGTGATTATGTTGGACAAAGGTACAAGGGGGATCATTGCCGAGGGCGATCCCGAATATCTGCGGGATCACAGTCAAAACCAAGCGGTGAAGCGGTTTTTCAACCGGCAGGCCGAGGGATTGAATCGTGAATCGTGATTATGGAATGTGGAACATTCAATGCAAAAGCGGCTTTATCGGTTTATGGTTTTTATCCGGTTAATCCTGTACATCCTGTCAAGGTATTGAGGGCTCAATGGCATCACAGAAGACCAAATTTTCCGTAGGCTTGTTTGTGGCCAGCGGTATGGCTATGGTGGTTGTGGCCATTATCTGGCTGGGAATGTCCCGGTATCTGGAAAAGGGAAATTTTTATGCCACCTATTTTGATGAATCGGTCCAGGGATTGCAGAAAGGGGCCCCGGTGAAATACAGGGGCGTATCCGTGGGCCACGTGGAAGATATCGGGGTGGCGCCGGATGAAAGACTGATCCAGGTGGTCATGAAAATCGAAACAGACCAGGAGTTGACCCGGGACATAGTGGCTCAACTCAAAGATGTGGGTTTTACCGGCAGCATGTTCGTGGAGCTGGATCGGAAAATGCCGGTAGATGAGGCCCGTTCGCCTCAGATCTCCTTTCCATCCGAGTACCCCATCGTGGCCTCCAAGCCTTCTGAGATGCGGGAATTCTTAAGCGGGATTGATGAGCTCTTCAAGCAGATCAAGGCACTGGATCTTCCAGGGGTTTCAGCCAAGGTAAAGTTGACCCTGGACAATATGAACCAGGTGATCGGCGATGCCCAGGTTAAAGAGATCTCCACCAGGCTGCAGTCCGCTTTGGACGGCGCGGACCGGCTCATCAACAACAAGCGGTGGACAGAGATACTGGCCGCAATGGATAAGGCCGCCGGGTCCCTGGATGGAATTATGGATAAGGCCGAGGCAGGGGTGGTCCGTGCGGACAATGCCCTTGCGGGATTGGAGAGGATGGTGGTACAAAACGAGGCCGCCCTGAAGGG
>JAWLET010000013.1:0-23912 GCA_041685955.1 Desulfobacteraceae bacterium
GAAATGGCACCCTATTTCAGGGAACTTTACGGAAATCCATCCAGTGCGCACAGTTTCGGCGGACAGGTAGCCGCTGCGGTGAAGACATCGCGCAAGCATATCGCTGATCTTCTGGGCGCTGCTTCTGATGAAATCATATTCACCAGCTGCGGGACTGAGAGTGACAATGCGGCCATCATGTCCGCGTTGATTACCCAAAAGGAAAAGCGGCACATTGTCACCAGCCGTGTGGAGCACCCTGCCGTCAGGACCCTCTGCCAGCATCTGCACAGGCAGGGATACGAGATTACCGAAGTGCCTGTGGACGGAGACGGTCAGCTGGACATGGATGCCTATGAAAAAAGCCTCCGTCGGGACACTGCCGTGGTCAGCCTCATGTGGGCCAACAATGAGACCGGAGTCATATTTCCGGTGGAGGAAGCCGCTGAGATGGCCCGGCGGCAGGGCATCCTTTTTCACACCGACGGCGTGCAGGCCGTGGGAAAGATACCCATCAATTTAAATGAAACCGCCATAGACTTACTCTCTCTTTCCGGCCATAAACTGCACGGTCCCAAAGGCATCGGTGTGCTTTATGTGCGAAAAGGCACCCTGTTCTCGCCTTTTCTCATCGGTGGTCATCAGGAAAAGGGTCGCAGAGGCGGTACTGAAAATACGCCGGGGATTGTCGCCTTGGGCAAGGCATCCGAACTGGCATTGGCCCGCATGGCACGCGAGAACACCGAGGTCAGGCGTCTCAGGGACAAACTTGAAAGCGAACTCATCTCGCGCATTCCCAACTGCCGGGTCAACGGAGGCCAGGCGGAAAGGCTGCCGAACACGACCAATATCAGCTTTGAATTTATTGAAGGAGAGTCGATCCTCCTTATGATGGATGAGCTGGGAATGTGCGCTTCTTCCGGATCGGCCTGCACTTCCGGTTCTCTTCAACCTTCCCACGTGCTTCGCGCCATGGGGGTTCCCTTCACCATGGCTCACGGGTCTGTCAGGTTCAGCCTGAGCATATACAACACTGAAGACGAGATTGATTTTGTCATTGAAAATACGCCCCCGATTATTGAGAAGCTCCGCGGCCTTTCCCCATACTGGGAACAGGGCAAGGTTATGCGGGCGAGTAATGTCAGGACGGCGCAATAAGCACTTTCGGCCCGACCACTATGCCTCAGAGGTGATATGACATCAAGCGATCCTATTGACCAAGAAAAAGATGCCTGTAGAATTGAAGTCGATGAAACAAGCCGATACCGGCAACAGATTCCCGGGATCGTGGCATCACTTGTCCGTTCCTGCGACACAGAGGAATGTTTCGATCATGTGGGTCCTGAGCCTATAAGCTCCCGCGAATCCATTATCAGAATTTTATCCATAGGCAGATTGTTGCTCTTCCCGGGATATTTTATTCCCGAACGGCTCGACCGCATTAATCTTGAGTATTATTTGGGCCAGGAAGCTGTGACCTTTTTTGAAGCGCTTTCAGAACAGATCACCCTCGCTGTCAGACATGATTGCATACGTTATGACCGGCCATGCTCAAAATGCCGGGAACGCGGTCAGGCCGTTGCCATAGCATTCATGAAGGAATTGCCTTCCCTTCGTAGAACCCTGGCCAAGGATATACGAGCAGCTCACGAAGGGGATCCGGCGGCCGGCAGTTTTGACGAAATCATCTTCAGCTATCCCGGAGTGTTCGCCATTAGTGTGTATCGAATTGCCCACCAACTCTTTCATTTGAACGTTCCCCTGATTCCCAGGATCATGACCGAGTATGCCCACAGCAAGACCGGTATCGATATCCATCCTGCCGCGCATATCGGAGAACGCTTCTTTATCGACCATGGCACGGGGGTGGTCATTGGTGCAACCGCTGAAATCGGGGATAACGTTCGCATTTACCAGGGCGTTACTCTGGGAGCCCTCTCCCTGCCAAAGGATGCCATGGATGAACTCCGGAACCGGAAACGGCATCCCACCATAGAAAATGACGTGGTGATCTATGCCGGCGCCACTATTTTGGGGGGCGAAACCGTTATCGGCGCGCGTTCGGTAATCGGCGGGAATGTCTGGATTACAGAGCCTGTTCCGCCTGACACCCGTGTCTTTCTAAAACGGCCCGAGCTTGTGGTAAAAGACCGGGGACTCCATGAAGTCCATGAAACCAGTACCTAAACAGATGGGAGGCGCCTTTGGGAAATATTTTTTCGGATATGACTCGAATCGTGGGGTGTACCCCGCTGGTGAGACTTCATCGAATGTCGGGGGGATCGGATGCCGCCATCCTGGCCAAGCTGGAATTTGAAAATCCATTAGGCAGTGTAAAGGACCGCATTGGGGTCGCCATGATAGAGGCGGCTGAAGCACAGGGTCAAATAAATCCCCGTACAATCATCGTAGAACCGACCAGTGGGAATACGGGGATTGCACTGGCATTCGTGTGTGCGGTACGGGGATACAGGCTTTATCTGACCATGCCCGAGACCATGAGTCAGGAGAGGCGAAAAATTTTAACCCACCTGGGTGCAGAGCTCGTTCTCACCCCCGGAGCACAGGGGATGAAAGGGGCCATTGAAAAGGCCGAAGAAATACTTAAAGAGTCTCCTGACGGCTTTATGCCAAACCAGTTCTCCAACCCCGCCAATCCGGACATTCATCGAAAGACCACCGCCGAGGAGATCTGGCTGGATACAGACGGCCAGATTGATATCTTTGTGGCAGGGGTGGGCACTGGCGGTACCATCACGGGCGTTTCCGAAGCGCTTCGAAACAGACGGCCGGGATTCAGAGCCGTGGCTGTTGAGCCGGCCGCATCCCCGGTCCTTTCGGGAGGACGTCCCGGCATCCATAAAATCCAGGGAATCGGCGCCGGTTTTGTTCCCGAGGTCCTCAACCGGAATGTCGTTGACGAAGTGATCCGTGTAGAGGATGAAGCGGCCTTTGAGACAGCCAGGGATCTGGCCAAATTGGAAGGAATCCTTTGCGGCATATCTTCCGGTGCGGCCGTGGCAGCCGCCTTAGAGATCGCCCGACGGCCTGAAAGTAAGGGCAAATGTATTGTCACGGTTTTGCCCAGTACAGGTGAACGGTATGTCAGTACAGCGCTTTTCAAGTGAATCCAGTAAGCCTCAACGCCCATATGGATACACGGCAGGCGTCAACCGAATGGTATCCAGGAGGAACTCGGCCAGTCCGACGGCTGCACCGGGAGTTGTGATGCGTTACGGCGATTCTTTCCCGAAATAAGCAAAACCATGTAACGTCCTAAAAGTCGATTTCCATCAACGAGACGTCGTCTTCAAACACATGGCTTTGCTGGGTCTCTCTGAGGGCGTTGACAATGGCCTTTATGGTGCAATTCCCCTGATCCGATAGCCGATGTATTAAGTGGACAAAATCATCCAATCCCCACCTCTTTCCATCGGGCTCGGCTATTTCATAGGCCCCGTCGCTGTAGATAAACAGACGGGTGCCGGGCCGCACCTCAAAACGGGTATTTTTATAGTGTTGGCCGGGCATGGCGCCGATGGCTACCCCATTTGAAATGAGCTTCAGGGTTTCAAGTTCCTCGGGAGATTGACCCACAACCGCAACAGCCGGCGGATGACCCCCGCCGGCAAAGTCAAGGGTCTGGGTCTGCCTGTTGTAGACACCGTACCAGAGCGTGAAGAACATGTTGTTATGGGACTCCATGGGATAGACATCATTGAGTTCCCTGAGCACCTGCCCCGGGTCAAGAAAGTTCGCATTGTGCAGGGATTCCATTCGAAGGGTGTTGATGGCCGATATGGAAAGGAGGGCCGCGCCCACCCCATGCCCGCATACGTCCAGCAGGTAGAGGGCCAGGTGATACGCATCAATCCAGTGATATCCGAATGAGTCGCCTCCCAGGGCCATGGAGGGGATAAATTCCCAGTCTGTGGTGATGTCGCCGTCCAGCCTGGGGGGCAGCAGGGACCGGACATAGTCCGCAGCCTGATTCAATTCATGGGTGAGGGCCTGCTGGCTCTTCATGAGCGCATGGTAGGCCTCATTGCGCTCCAGAAGATTAATGTACCCTTTTGAGTGATAGCGGATGCGGGCGATCAATTCCACACGGTCAGGCAGCTTGACCAGATAGTCGTTGGCGCCCAGTGCAAAGGCCTGCGCCTTGGTGGCGGCCTCCTCCCTGGTGGAAAGTACGATCAAGGGGATATCGCGGGTGTCCGCATTGGCACGGAAGTATTTGACCAGAGTGAGGCCGTCGATTTCCGGCATCACCAGGTCCTGCAGAATGACCGTGGGGCGTATGCTCAGAGCGGTTTGAAGGGCGTTTGCAGGATCCTGACAGTATTTTAGACAGATATCCGGTTCCGGGGCCAGCATGCGGCGGACCGCTTCAGCCACCATGGTCTGATCATCAATCAACAGCACGGTTATGGGATGTGCTTCTGACATGCTTCAAACAGGTCCTTTACCTCGGTCGGAATGGAAGTGAAATTGACCCGCATTAAGCCCGGCTTTTCAGAGATTTCCTTGATCACCTTGGCATACAGATCGCTCGTGATTTCAGCCCCTGTGGGGTCGAATACCGAAATTTTGATATTGGTGAGTTTTTCCGCCGTAACATCCGCCTCAATCTCCGCTTCCGCACCGAGCATTCTGCGTATATGCCCTGGATTGATTTCTCCACCGGCATGTTTTCCTTCCAGGATAATGAATTGGATGGGAAGCGGTTCATCCATGTCCACCAACGGCGCTTCCACCTTATCCGGAAGATAGAGGTTGAACTCACCGCCGATGCCGCCTACCTCGTAGATGGTGATGGGTTTTTTGACCCCTTTGGGCATCACCTCCATGCTGTCGTCGAGTCGCAGGAGGTGCTCTCCGCATTCCTCCACCGTATTTTCAGAGATAAAAATCTGGCCGCCTACGGTGTAGGATTCGATGCGGGCGGTCAGGTTGACGTTCTTGCCCACCACCCCATATTTCTTCCGTTTTTTGGATCCGATGTTTCCCACCACCAGCTGGCCTGAATTGATGCCGATGCCCTGATGGACCTCCGGATATCCTTTTTCCCTGCATCGTTTGTTGACCTCGGTCATGGCCAGCTGCATTTCAACGGCGCAGGCCACCGCCCGCTTGGCATCATTGTCCCGCAGCACCGGGGCCCCGAAGATAACGAAAATGGCATCGCCGATAAATTCATCAATGGTTCCTTGGTATTTCAATATGATATCGGTCATAACTTCCAGATATATATTGATGATGCCCACCACGTCCTCGGCGGGCATGCGCTCTCCGATGGACGTAAACCCGCGGAGGTCGGTCATCATGATGGTGACAAATCGCTTTTCCCCCCCCAGGGCGGTCCCATCGGGCGAGGCCAGGATGGTGTCTACAATGTCGTCGGAGAGGTACTGACCAAAGGTCTTTCGGATCACCTGGTTGGCCTTTTCCAGTTGGGCCTGGGCCTGGTTGCGCTCCAAGAGATTGATATACCCTCTGGAATGATGGCGGACCCGGGCGATCAACTCCAGGCGATCGGGCAGTTTGACCAGATAATCGTTGGCCCCCAGGGCAAAGGCCTCGGCCTTGGTGTGGGCCTCCTCTTTGCTGGACAGCACGATCAACGGGACATTGAGGGTTTCCGGGTTGGCCCGGTAATAGCGCACCAGGGTTAACCCGTCGATCTCCGGCATCACCAGATCCTGGAGGATAACCGTGGGATGGATGCGGTTCGCCGTTTTAATGGCCTTTGTAGGGTCCTGGCAGAAGTGAAACGCGACATCCTGCTCTGGAGCCAGCATGCGACGTACCGCCTCACCGATCATAGGCTGATCATCCACGAGAAGTACAGTGATGGTATGGGGATTTTGGCCCGGATCAGCTGACATGGTTTAGGCGTTCCCTGCGCGGAGTTTTTGTGTGGATCTGAGCAATTCCGGTGCTATTCTGTCTACGGCGAGGATCCGGTGGGCCGCACCGAGTTCTCTTGCCGCCTTGGGCATCCCGTACACCACACTGGTGGTCTCATCCTGGGCAATGGTATGCCAGCCCCGCTTATGCAGGGTTAGAAGCCCCAGAGCCCCGTCCCGGCCCATGCCCGTAAGCAACACCGCAATTCCTTTCACCGGCCAGTGTTCGGCCGCACTCTCAAAAAAAAGATCCACTGACGGCCGGAAGTAAAGGCCCTGGGGTTGGTCTGTGAACCCCAGGGTCAGCTTTCTGGTCAGTACCAGGTGTCGCTTGCTGCCGCCCAGGTAGGCGATTCCAGGTTGCGGTCTTGCTCCTTCCCTTGCAAGCCTGACGCGTAAAGGGGTTTGGGCGTTGAGCCAATCCACCATCCCCTGGGAGAATTCATCATCCACATGCTGGGCCATGACAATCCCTGCTTCGAACGTAGCAGGCAGGCCGGAAAGAATTTGCGCCAGGGCCTTGGGCCCGCCGGTGGACGAGCCGATGACCACCAGGTTGGGGATATTCCGGGCCACACTCCCGGGGATGGTCTTGTATGTTCTGGGTGGAGGAGGGGCCCATTTGAGCTTTTCGATGGTGCTGATCTTTTTCAACAAGGCATCGCGGCTGGATCGGGCAGCCGCAGAGGTTCCGGTTATCGGTGTGTTGATGGCATCCAGAGCACCATACCCCATGGCTTCAAACACCCTGGCCCGGTCCCCGTCCCAAGAGGTGGTCATCAACAGAATAGGACAGGGACAGGCGGCCATGATGCGTCTCGTGGCGACCACGCCGTCCATGACCGGCAAGCTCAGGGCCATCAGTACTAAATCAGGTTTGTCATATGCGCATTTATCCACAGTCTCTACACCGGTTCGAGCGACCCATGAAATGTCATGGCCGGGCACGCTTAATATGATTTTTCGCAACAGATCCGCGGCTGTGCCCGAATCATTGGCTATACCGATGCGCATGATTACGCCTCCCCGATCAGATCCACAGCGGCATGAATAAGGGAATCATCTTCGAAACTGCTTTTGGTCAAGTAATAGTTGGCCCCGGCTTCCAGCCCCTGCAGGCGATCCGCCTCTTTATCCTTATAGGATACGATGACCACGGGCAAGGCCTTGAGCTGGGCATGCTGCTTGATATGCTTGAGCAATTCTATACCGTTCATTCTCGGCATGTCCACGTCTGTCACCACCATGTGGTAATGTCCTTCCCTGACTGCATTCCAGCCGTCCACGCCGTCCACCGCGGTCTCCACTGCATATCCCTTGCTTTCAAGCACTTTACGCTCCATTTCACGAACCGTAAAGGAATCATCCACCACCAAAATGCGCTTTTTGGGTTTCACGTCCAGGGCCTTTGTTTCCGTGGACGACAGTTTGCGGAGCCTCCGACCGCTCAGCAGGTTGTCTATGGAGCGGACCAGATCCTCCACATCGAAAATCAGCACCGGTGAACCGTCCAGCATCACGGCCACGGAGCTTATATCCTGGACTTTTCCCAGTCGAGGGTCCAAGGGGCGTACCACGAGATCGTATTCCCCTAAGAATTTGTCCACCGCCAGTCCGTAATAGTTCCACCGGTCACTCACCACCACCACATGGAGCGTATCATCGGATGGGGCCGTATGTTCCATCTCCAGAATATGGTGGATGTCCACCAGGGCGATATTGTTGTCATCAAATCGAAAATACTGGCGGTCTTCCACCAGATCCACTTCCGATCTGGAGAGTTCCAGACACCTGTCGATTCGACCCAGGGGAAACGCAAAAGGTTCTCCCCCGATTTCCACCAGAAATGTGCGGACCACCGACAAGGTCAGGGGGAGTTCCAGATGAAAGGTCAACCCTTCTCCGGGCCGGGAATAGGCCCGAACCACTCCTCCCACCTCATGGACCATGTTGTGAACCACGTCCAGTCCCACCCCCCGGCCGGATACCTCTGAAACCGTTTTAGCGGTGGAAAATCCGGGAAGAAAGAGAAAGTCTATGAGCTCGGGCTCGCTCATATCATTCACCATATCTGCTGTGGCCAGTCCCTTTTCCACGATCCTGGACTTGAGTTGCGCCGGATCGATCCCCCGGCCGTCATCGGAGAAGGTGATCATGAGCATTCCGGATCGATGCACGGCCTCCAGATGGAGGGCGCCGGTTTCCGGTTTCCCGGCGGCTGACCGTACATCCGGCATTTCTATCCCGTGATCAATGGCGTTTCGAATCAAATGGTTAAGCGGTGCATCCAGTTTTTCCAGGATGTCTCGGTCCACTTCAGTGGATTTGCCTGAAATATTGAGTTTGACGCGTTTCCCCAGGTCCCGGGCCAAATCGCGTACCAGCCGTGGAAACCCCTGGACACCGTCTGAGAAGGGGCGCATTCTTACGGAGATTACTTCATGATAAAGACGATCTGATAGATTTGCTGTAGTGCTGTTAAACGCGTCGAACTGGTTCAATTTTTCAGCGAGGCTGCGGTTGCACGCCTTGGTTTTTTCTCTGGCCTCCATTACCAGGGTCGAGGCTTCGGGCACTCCTTCTGTTTTTATGAGCACTTCCTGAAGCCGATCCAGGACTCCCAGCATCTCAATCTGGTTGCGTTTGAGATCCATGAGGCTGTTGGACAGCTTGGGAAGCCATTTGGCGCTTACCACCACCTCTCCGGCCTGGCCCATGAGCCGTTCGATCTTGGTGGCTGTCACCCTCACGGCGCGATCTTTCTCCCCATCCTCCCTTTGGGCCATTGCAGTATCGGAGCTATCAGCCTCTTGAGGCAACCGTTCATCCTTTTCCGGTTTTTCCGCTGTCGATTCCTGAGACGGTTCCACAGGGGAGACGGGGATGGCTGTCTCGCCGTTTATGATGGCGGATATGGCGTCAACAAGGTGGTCGATTTCTGTTCTGTGCTGTGAAACCCAGTCCGACTCTCCCCCCCTGAGGGATTGAGAGAGCTGGATGAGGATGTCCACAATGCGAAACAAAATGTCGATTTGATCCGAGCCTAACGCCACATCCCCTTTTTGGGCCGCCACAAAACAGTCTTCCAGGGCATGAGCCACTTTCACGGCCGGCTCCAACCCCACGATCCGAGCGCCTCCTTTGATGGAATGGGCCGCCCGCATGAGGGCCTCTAACTGGTCCATGGCGCCTGGATCGCTTTCCAGGGCCAGCAATCCGTCATTGAGGACCGCCACATGGTTCTCCACCTCGGTCTGGAAAAGATCCAGCATGGTGGGATCAGAGGTGATCTGTGCATCAGCGGTTGTGCCCGTTTCCACCTGTTCAGGGGCCGGAGCAGAGGTATCGGAGGACTCATCCGCTTGTTGACTGTTGCTTGTTGGTTGTTGATGGGTAGTGAATTTGTTGTCAGGGATCGTTGATGCAAAATTTCCATCCAACTCGGAGTCAGCCGGGTGTTGATTTGTACCCAATCCTTGAATGGTAAGGCCCAGGGCCTCGCATGCTTCTTCCTGCTGTGCCATCCATTGTGCTTCTCCTTCTTCCGGCGGCTGACCCAGCCGGTTGAGCATGTCCACTCCTTTGAGCAGGACTTCTATTTCATCTGAACCTAAGGAAATCTCTCCTTTCTGGGCCGCCACAAAACAATTCTCCATGGCACGGGCAATAGTTACAGCAGGCGCCATGTCCACAATCAGGCCCCCCCCCTTGATGGAATGGATCGCCCGGATCAGGGGCTGGAGCTGCTCCGTGCTGTGGGGGTCGGCTTTTAACGCGGACAGTCCATCACTCAGAACAGCGATATGCGTCTCCAGTTCCTGGCGGAAGAGATCCAATATGGAAGCCTGGTTATTATTCTGTGTGGATTTTTCGGTCACTGGATACGCCTTTTAAGAGAGTAAAACAGGAGTTCGTCGTCCAACAGGGCCACGTGCTTATCTTCCCATTCAAAAATTTTCCTGCTGAATGAGGATTTGGATTTGCTCACTGTGACCGGCACGTCCTGGAATATGTCAGGCGGGACATGCCGGATTCCATGGATTTCGTCCACCGGAAATACCCACTGATCTCCATCCTTGGCCACCACCATTAACCGTTCACGGCCCTTATTAGGGCTGACTTGGTTTTTTTCGTTCTCGGCGTTTTCTGCAAGTCCTATAAGGCACTTGAGGGAAACACATAATTGAATTTCGCCATGCACATTGATGACCCCCATCAGGACTTCGCTCTTGCGGTGGGGGATGGTGTGCAGGGTCTGGATTTCGATGATTTCGGCGAATAATTGAGCCGGGAGCGCCAGCCACTCCCTCTCGATGCGAAAGATGATCAGGGAAACCGTTCCCGTAGGCACTTCGCCTTTTTTGGCCACCAGGACCTGACCCCACTCGTCTTTATAGGCCTCGGGGAGCTCGCGTTCCAGGAGATTTCTGCCCGCCCGGGTGAACACTTCGCAGTTGCGGCAATGGATAACCCGCTTAAGTTCAGGGCAACGCGGTGTTTCGTTTCCCCAGACCCCTATTCGTTTCCAGCAGCGGTCTTCGTTTTCCATCATCAACCGTCCAAAAGGTGTGGACCGCCCGGGGCGGATATCAGGTTTTCGGTTTGCAGTCGCCCATCCTTCATCTCGTCACCTCGGCCTCCTGATCTCTATACACCCGCAGGGCCCGTTTGCGAAGGTGCGAGGCCTTATCTTTGTCCCCCTGCTGTTCCACAATAAAGGCCAGGTGGGCCATGGCATGGTGATGGGAGGGATCCAGATAAAGCGTTTTATTGAAAAGCGCCTCGGCGCGATCATTTTCGCCCAGGGCCTCATGAATTAGGCCCATGAGAAAATTGGCCTGTATATGGGCCGGGTTCTTTTTTAAAAAATCCCGGCACAGCTTGCAGGCCGAAGGGAGCGAGCCCTCATCGGCCAGTTTCTGTATCCTGTCAAAAAGCGTGCTTTCCTCCTCCTGGACCTCATTTCTATGGTCGGGTTTCGAAGTGGTCTCTGCACGGGGGGTAGGGTAAGCCGGTTGGGAGCCCGGGACGGCCTTGACCGGTTCAGCCGTGTTTTGGAAAATCCGCTGAAGGGCAACAGCGGGTTTTATGGATGGCTCGGGTTGTATGGACTCGGCGTTTGGGCGGTTTCTTTGACATGCAAATACCCCGGGCAGACCAATGGAGGTAAACCCGTTTTTGAGGGCGATTTCCCGTTCCGCATGCCCCAAAAACAGTAATCCATTCTGTTTCAACAGCCGGTCCAGGACACTAAAGACGCCCTTTTTCCCCCCGGTATTCAAATAGATGAGAAGATTCCGGCAGAAAACAATGTCATAGCTGGATTCTTCGGCCAGAAAACCATCATCCAGTATATTTCCCTTGATGAAGCGAACTGTCCTTTTTACTCGGGAACCGAGTGCATAGCCCTCTTCTTTGGGTTCAAAATAGCGGTCCCGGAAGGACAAATCCTGCCCCCTGAAGGAGTCCTGACCGTAAACCGCGCTTTCTGCCTTTCGAAGAAGGTCTTTATTGATATCCGAACCATCAATGCGAAACCGCTCCACGGGAATTTTGGCATCAATAAGGGCCATGGCAACGGAGTAGGGCTCTTCGCCGCTGGAACAGGGCACGCTGAGTATTCGCAATGCCCGATCTTTTCCGTTGTGAATCGGTTGCCATTTTGTTTTTACATACTGGGTCATAAAATCGAATGACTTCCGGTTTCTGAAAAACCAGGTCTCAGGGACCACTACCCGGGCGATGAGTTGGTCCCGTGCCGGTGCAGAGGAGAGAAGATGTTTGAAATAGTCGTGAACCTCTGCGATTCCGCACTCGCGTTTATGGGCATGGATGGCTCTGGCCATGGTGTCACGGCCGATGGCCTCCATGGAAAGGCCGAGTTCGTTTTCCAGAAACGATTCAAGTGTTTTCTGAGTCATTATCTCCGTTTGCAATGAGGGGGAGAAATTTGAAACTCCGGGGCAGGCGGTCGAGATCAATATATTGAATCATATCCTTGTTCTCCATCACCAGTCCGCCAAGATAGGGCGCCTCATTCATGTTCAGCCCGGGCCAGACAAAGGCATCCTCTGATTTTCTGAGGGTTTCGGTCACACGTTCGGCCATGAGCCCGATAATGTAAGGAGTGTTGTCCTCCCTTACATAGTCCACGAGAATGATCCGTGTACTCATGCGCATTTCACACGCTTGACCCTGTATCAGATGTCGCAGATCAATAACCGGAACAACCCGCCCGCGATAGTTGAAGAGCCCGGCGAAATAATGGGGTGTATGGGGCAATTCTTTGAGCTTGACCACCGGCGCCACCTCTCTAACCTTGTCGCATCTCATGGTATACATGGTGTCACCGAGGTAAAAGAGTAATACCAGCATTTCAACTCCGGGTTTCAGGTGTCAGGCATTCCGCAATCTTGTATCTCATTCCACTTTGAACCTGGACACTTCGTTTTGAAGACCTCTTGCGGCTTCCTTAAGCTGTTCGATGGCCGAATAGGTTTCATGCAGCGATGCCATGGTTTCCTTCATTTCTTCATTCAGCCTCCCCACGGATTTATTGATCTTCAGGGCGCTTTCCGACTGCTGTCTCATGGATACATTGACATTCTCAAAGCTGGGAGAGAGGGTTTTCACTTGTTCGATGATATTGTTCAGTTGACCACTGATTTTTCCCACATCTTCTGAACTGTGTTTCACTTCTCCGATGAATTTGTCCATCTCCATGACGCCGGTGGAAACCGCCGACTGCATTTCCTCCACCATCCGCTCGATATCCAGGGTGGCCACAGCCGTTTGATCGGCCAGTCGGCGGATTTCTCTCGCCACCACGTTGAACCCCCTGCCGTACTCCCCCGCCTTTTCCGCCTCAATGGCGGCGTTCAGGGATAGGAGGTTGGTCTGGTCCGCCACCTTGGTAATGGTATCCACCACATTGGTGATATTCTCAGCCTTCTCATTAATGGTCTCTAAGCGGCCCGATATGGATTTGGATGCGCCTTCCATGTTCCGCATGGCTTCTTCCATCCGTTTGAGGTCTGTTTGACCGCTGCTGGCAAAGCCTGCGGTTTCCTGGGACTTGGATGCCACTTCTTCCATGGTCTCCACCAGTTGTGTGGCCACCTCTGATATCCCGTCTACGGATTTGGCCATCTTGTCCGTGGAGTCAACCTGGTTGGCCATGGTGGTTTCCTGTTCTTTGGCCGTGGCCGCCAACTCAGTGGACGAAGATGTCACCTGAATCCCGGATCGCTGGACCTGACCCACCACCTGTCGAAAGGAATCGGCCATTTCATCCATGGCATTGAGCAGATCTCCGATTTCGTCCTTTCTGCGGGTCTTTATCCGCACCGTAAGGTCAAAATCGGATAATTGGCGGGCCACGGCTGCCACGCTTTTGATCGGTTTTAATACCAGGGCCCTCAACAACAGGACCAGGGACAGGATTAAAATCAAGATGATGACCACTCCCCCGGTACTCTGACTTACAATAGCCTGGTTGAGTTCAGATCTCGAGGTCTGCTGAAATGCCTCTGCCTGTTGGGCGGCACTTTCCTTGAGCGCCGCGATCTTTTTTTTGAGTCGGGCGTCGGTGTAGTAGACCCGAAAACTCCCCATGGGCTTGTTATCATATGAGCAGTCCACCCGGACCGATCGTTTTTCATTGAAGGTCAGCTCATCAGTCAACGCGGCGCCCACCCTCACATCCGGATTCCTCCAGGCCGCGGCAAAGGGTTCGCCGGTCTCATCCAGCACTTTTATGGCCACGATTTCCTGATAGTTCATGTAGGGGCGAAGGACCTCTTTAAGCCCGTCCTGATCCAGATTGTACAGATACCTGGCCCCCACAGCACTCAGGATTTCCGCATTAAACGTGATGTCTTCCAAAAGAGATTTTTTTTCCTCATTTTCTCGATTATCAATAAACCGGTGTAACCGTTCCAGTGTCTCATGGGTAAAGGCGTCCACCATATCGATTTCGTATCGTATCAGGAAAAGGCCCCCCAGCAGAACCAGCAATGAGACAATACCGCAGATTGATGCCACTATTTTGGTGATGATACTCCATTTTCGCATATCGGAACCTGAATATTTTTAAGGTTAAACGTGCTGCCAAACGACCCCGTTACTTGGAGATGTACTTGCTTACGATCTCATCATACCGGCCGGTTTCGCGTAACTCCTTGAGGCCTTCATTGAAATCATCCCTGACCTGTTTGTCAATGAATGCGACCCTGAAAGGCGAGGGATCAAAGATATGCCAGATGTCCACCGGTTGCGTGGTATCTACCCGGTCGTTGTGTTTACGATGATACTGAAATATATTTTTGTCCAGTACAATGGTGTCGATGCGATCACTGTATAACAGATTGATTTGAAGGTTCTGGTCGGCCATTTCTCTGTATTCGGGATTTTCCTTTGCCATGTCTGCAAATGCTTTTCCCAGGTAGGTGGTCGCATCCTGAAAGGCCACGATGCTCTTGTCCTTAAGATCGCTGATATTCCGTATATCAAACTGACGTTTTTTCAGACTGACCACTACATTTTGGCATACAATGTGTTCATCAGAGTAAAAGGCAACAATACCGAAGTCAGGCGTGATGGTTAGCGCGCCGTCCACTGTTTTGCCGATGAGTTCCCTTTTGACCCTGGCAAAGGGAACAAACTTTGGTTTTACCGTATAGCCCTTCCGTGCCAATGCCTCTCTGACAATATCCAGCTCCATACCCGAGTCTGTCTCCTGAATGTTGTAGGGCGGCAATGCCAGTCCGACGGCAAGGGTCAGCGTCTTGTCCTGGGCCGGGCAGACGGATAATGTAACCCCGCAGACAAACCCAACGACCCAAGCCATACCGATAACGTGCTTGGTGATTTTCATGACCATGACCTCATTCATCATTCATTGACGGCTTTATCTCCTGGAGTTCCCGACAGGGACAGGAGACCTATTTGACCGGGGAAAACACTCATTCTACTTTCTCTCTCACCTTGAATCGCGATACCTCCTCCTGCAGTCCCCCTGCCGCATCATTCAGTTGTTCAATGGCGGAAAACGATTCCCTGAGCGCTTCGGTGGTCTGTTCTATCTCTTCACTTAAGGCGACAATGACCTGATTGATTTTCTGAGCGTTGCTGGATTGGTCATCCATGCCCATGTTTACATTCTCGAAACTGGGTGACAATGCCTTGATCTGCTCGATAATCAGGGTGAGCTGGGCACTGATTTGTCCCACATCTTCCGCGCTGCGTTTCACTTCTGCAATGAATTTGTCCATCTCCATGACGCCCGTGGATACGGCCGATTGCATTTCTTCCACCATCTGCTCAATATCCAGGGTGGCCACAGCCGTCTGATCGGCCAGCCGGCGGATTTCTCTCGCCACCACGTTGAAGCCTCTGCCGTATTCTCCCGCTTTCTCCGCTTCAATGGCGGCATTCAGGGAAAGGAGGTTGGTCTGGTCCGCCACCTTGGTAATGGTGACCACCACGCTGGTGATGTTTTCGGCCTTTTCGTTAATGGTCTCCAAGCGACCTGATATGGATCTGGATGCGCCTTCCATGTGTCGCATGGCCTCTTCCATATGGGCCAGGTCTGCCTGACCTTTGTTGGCAAAGTCTGCTGTTTCCTGAAACATGGCCGCCACCTGGTGCATGGTATCCACCAGTTCATTGGCCACGTGGGAAATTTCTTCCACTGATTTGACCACCTTTTTGGTGGACGCCACCTGGCTGGTCAGAGTGGCCTCCTGCTCCTTTGCAGATGCAGCCAGTTCAGTAGATGAAGAGGTGACCTGGATCCCTGACTGCTGTACCTGTCCTATGAGCGCATTCAGTCTCTCCGTCATGGTCATGATAGCGGTCAGAAGATGACCGGTCTCATCTGTTGGGCCACTGTGATCTCGTCCCTTGGGTTCCTCGAGCGACTTAACAGCATCAGCAGCAGCCGAAAGGTTCCCTTTCCCGATATGATCTGCAATGGCGGTGATTTTGGTAATGGGCCGGGTAAAGCGGCTGCCCAAGAACAGGGCCGCCCCGATAACCAGGATGAGTACGGCGAGACCGCTGATGAGCATGACCCAGACGATTTGAGAGAGGCTGGATTCTACGTTGGCCTTTGCGTCGTAATAATCGTCTTCATAGGCCCCCACGCCGATCACCCAATCCCACGGTTTGAAGTATGAAATCGCCGCCACTTTCCAGCGGGGTTTTTTCTCCCCGATGTTTCGCCACGGATACCGCTCAAATCCTACCTCGTCCTGGTCCAGTGTAACGGCTTTGTTGATGATGGATCGTATATAATACCGGCCATTTTGGTCTTTTGAATTCCAGATATTTTCCCCGTCCCGTTTTCCATGTTTGGAGATAATATACTGTCCCGTATGATGGCGCAATTTACCGCCCAGCACATAGACATAGCCTGTTTTACCCACCTTCGTGTTCAGGATGGCCCGGCGCAGGCTTTCCGGGATCTCGTTGGGTACGCCGGCAAAGAGCATTCCAATGACCTTGCCCGTGCCTTCGGTAATGGGTCTGAAACAAGAGACATACCACTGACTTCCCACATAGGTGGCGCCCTTATAGGTTTTTCCGTTCAACACTGCGGAAATGACAGGACTCATGGCATCCTCATGTACGGCCGGAATGTAACTTCCTATGGCCCGCAGGTCGTCGGTTATGGCCATGGTAGAGGCCACCTGCATCATATCGCCTTCTGGGTTCATTCGCTGAAAAATGGCATAGGTCCCGCCATATTTGTTTTTTATCTGATCCACATAAAAAGAGCTTTCATCCAGTTTTCTGTCTTTTCCAAGCCAGGTGCTCTTCATGACGAGCATCTTGGGAAGGATCACCTCTTCTTCCTCACCGGTAAACTGGTTGACGCCCGTCCATGAAATTTTCTCCGAAGAGAGGGAAAACCCGCCTACTGCTGAAAAAAAATCTGCAGCATCCTCTGATTTACGATCCACATCTTTCTGGATCATGGCATAGGTGACCTCACAGGTGTCCTGTATGGCCATCGCCAGCCGTTCCATGCTGTCGCGTGCCAATATATCCAGTTCATCCTCGATCTGCTCTGTCACGCTGTTTTTTTGAAAGGAAGTGACCATAAAGGTGACCAGCACCGGTAGTATTGCAGCCAGTACCGGAAGCCCGATTACCTTGTGCTTGAGCATCAGTTTCATTGTTTTCCTCTCAGTTGGGGCAACAACCTGATTATCAAAATCCGGCTGAGGTCGAAGGCTGCATACCAGGACCAGCGGGTGTAATATCCCACTTGTAAAACCGGAAAAGCAGGAATTCTCGCCGGTTTTGAACCGTCCTGCACACTGGCCAGCATATTAAAATACATTCATAAAGAAAGCAAGTGCTTAGCCATAGATCATGGACGCCCCTAATTTTTCCTTGATCCTGGGCCGCATATTGGCTACAGTGCACCCCAAAGCGATGATTCAACCCTGGAAATGCTCCTTTAAATCAGGTATGCCACAGGCATATGGAAAAACGCCTGTAAACCGCATGAGGGAGCTTCATATATTAATGGTGAGTCGTGACATCATTTTTGCTGAAAGGGAGGGATGAAGTATGAAAGGAAGCTTGAAATGGATCATGTGTGCGATGGTCATTGCAGGCGTAGTCGCCGCTCCACTGCTTGTGGCAACCCCTGCATCGGCGGACAAACTTTCTGAAGCCATTGAGCAAGGGATCAGCGATGGTAAAATCGAAAAGGACGCTGAGCCCGGGTTTTTGGGCATCCCGGGAGCGCCCGGCGTCAATTACATCATCGGTTTTCTTTGGGCCATATGGGTGGGCTGGATATTTTCCACTGTGGGGGCCTTTGGCGGCATCATGGCCGGCGTGGGGCACATCACCATTTTCGGACTGGGAGACTATGCCAAAGACTTTGGCAAGGGATATCCCATGAACAAGTTGCTCACCGATTCCATCCGTGTCTCCAATCAGTGGCTGGTGGGGCTGAGCGGTCTGATTTCCAGCACCAATTATTTTCGAATGGGCCGTCTGGTGGCGCCACTGGGCATGTGCCTGGCCATCGGCGGGGTAGGCGGGTCGTGGCTGGTTCCCGAACTCACCGCAGGCAAAATAAGCCTCAAGGCCTATATCGGATATTTCGGCATTGCCGTTCTGGCCCTGGGCATTATCCTTTTTCGAGAAACCACCAAGGCCGGTCAGGCCAAGCGAAAAAAGGCCAAGGAAGCGGCGGCCTCTTTTGAAAAGGCAGCCAAAGGAGGTGAGGATACCAAAGAGGGGGTAAGGATATTACAGGGAAGCTGGGTCCTGATGTTTATCGCCCTTATCGTGGTGGTGGCGAGCGCGCTCTGGATCAATCTAATGGGCGGAAACCAGTGGGTGGCCTATATCCTGGTGTTCATCGGCTGGGCTCTCACCTTCTTTGTGGGGACCATTCGCTTCACCTTCTATGGGGTTGAATTCGATTTCAAGGCCTTTATCCCCATGCTCGGTGGCATCTTTATCGCTGCACTGGCCTCTTTTCTGGGTGTGGGCGGGGGGTTTTTATATGTACCGTTTCTCACCTCAGTGACGGGACTTCCCATGTTTCTGGTAGCCGGAACCAGTGCCCTGGTGGTTTTGGTGGGCATGATCGTCTCCATATTCAGCTACATGGTGGGAAAGGGAGTCGTTATACAGTGGGGCTTCATCGGTGCTGAACTCATCGGTATTTTTATCGGTTCCATGATCGGACCCCGAACCTCCAAATACATTCCGGACATCTGGCTCAAGAGACTCTTTGTGGTTCTCGCCTTTTACGTAGGTATTCGATACCTCACCAAGGGCTTTCTGGGATACAGCATCTTGCCACCTTTTTAGGCGAAAGCCGTCTATCAAAACTCGGGCGCCTCGGTCTATGCAAGCCCGTGGCGCTCAGGGTTCGTGCAAAAATAGGTTTGCAGAATTGACACTCAAATAAGGAAGCCCAGGTAAATGGATTTCTCATGGTTTCTCGAAGCCATCGATTCCCTGTTGATTGCGCCCTATCGGTGGTGGGAAAACCCCTTAATCGGATGGTGGGTCGGAACCTTTGTCCTGTGTGTGTGGTCGGTCTTCTTGGGGGAAGGGACCATGCGGCTGGTGATGCGGTTTAACCTGAAGTTCGTTCAGGAATCCATGACCGAAACCGCCCAGCGGCATGCCCAGTCCATGAACGCCATGAGGGCTGGGGACAAGGTCGCATACAAGGCCATCAACAAGCTTGCCAATGAGGCCTATGGGAAGACCTTTTTTCTGCAGTTGGCCATGGCTGCGGCATCGCTCTGGCCTATCCCACTTGCGTTGGCCTGGCTTCAGCTCCGGTTTTTCAGGGTCGACTTCCCTCTCCCTGTTGAGGTCCCCTTTCTGGGAAACAGTGTTGGATACCCTTTTGTATTTTTACCTGCATACATCCTGGTCCGCATCGTCTGGAACCATGTGAAGCGAATGGGGAGAGGGCAAAAAGAGCCATCCAGCCGTTCCGTGAACTGATTTCCGACACCTTATACCTGATATTTCGTTTTTTTCTACCACCCCTTGGTCCACATCTCATCATCTGCATAGACTTTTTCATCTTCCAGATCAGCCGCCTCCGCATCTGCTTCGCTGATTCGAGGCGGGTTGGCGTTGCTGAGCAGTTCTTTGTAGTATTCGTGCTGGATGAGAAGAGCCATGATCTCATTGGTCCCGGTCCAGATCTGAGCCAGTCTCGCGTCCCGCACCATCTTTTCGATGGGAAATACATTGGTATAGCCGATGCCGCCCACAACCTGCATGCTGAGGTTGCAGATTTCCCAGCAGGTGTCGGTGGCGAATTTCTTGGCCTCGCTCACCAGACGTCTCGCCGACGGGATCCGGGCATCTGCGGCCCGGCCGGCCGCGTGGGTGATGGCCCGGGCTGCATCCAGACGGGTAATGGCATCAGCCACTTTGAAACTGACGCCCTGGTATTCACGGATTCGTCTGCCAAAGGCATAACGCCGGTTGCTGTATCGGGTGGCCACCTCCAGGGCGGCCCGGGCCAGGCCCAATGCGCCCCCGGCCGAGGTGAGTCTTTCAGGAACCATCATGGCATTGAAAATCTGGGCCCCGCCGTTTAATTGTCCGATAAGATTGGATTGGGGCACTTTGACGTCTCTGAAAATGAGCCGGCCTGTACCGCCTCCCCGGGTACCCATAAGATTATAAAGGTGCTTGGTCTCCACACCTTCCCGGTCGGCCTCCACCAGGATAAGACTGATGCGCTGGTGGGGTTTGCCTGCCGGGTCGGTCCTGCAGTATACCACAAAGAAATCTGCCCCGCTTGCAGCCACCACAAAGCGCTTCTGGCCCTTTACGATGAAATGATCGCCCTCACTGACGGCGGTTGTGGCGGCCCCGAAGAAGTCCGACCCCCCCCTGGGCTCGGTCAGGGCCTCGGCCGAGATAAGCTCCCCTTTGAGCATGGGTTTGAGGAAGCCTTCCTTTAGGGATTCGGAGCCGAATGCAGACAGGGCCTCTCCCACAATGGAGGGCATGGAAAAGGCACATCCCAAGGCCATGCCCAGGACCCCGATCTCTTCCAGAGCTGCGATCTCAGCACTCCAGTTCAGACCCCGTCCGCCATGGCTTTGTGGAAATCTCAGGCCCAGAAGGTTGCGGCTGCCCAGTGATTCCACAAATTCCCTGGGATAGGTCACCTCGTCTCGATCCATTCGTTTCAGAAGATCGGAAGAAACCTCATTTTTTACAAACGCCCTGACTTCCCCCTTTATGCCCATTTCCTCATCTGTCAACAGTATGTCCTGAAGCATTTTTTCATCTCCTTCTTCCTTCAATTATGGGTCATTGCAGAAAATATAATTTTCACCACATCCGAGGTGTTCCGTCAAGTAAAACGAGCAGGATCTTTTATCATAAACATTTTTGGGCAAGCCGGTAAGGCAAACAAACCCCTTGGAAAAGGGGGGCACTTGTGGTAATAGCCTGGACCTGTTTTCAAATATCAATACCCCAGACTGTTGAACCCGTGAACGATTACACATATTTTCCGGTAGGAAGCTATGATTGAAAACGAAAATAAGGATTTGTTGGTTGCGGACGGCAAACAAGTGGTTTTGTTGGGGACCGCCCATGTCTCCAGGGAGAGTGCCGATCTGGTGACCCGGGTGATCGATGAGGCGGCCCCTGATACGGTATGTGTTGAACTCTGCGAGTCGAGATACCAGGCCATGACCCAGAAGAACCGATGGGAGAATACGGACCTCATCAAGGTGATCCGGGAGAAGAAGGCCTTTTTGCTCCTGTCCAATCTGATGCTGGCCGCCTTTCAGAAAAAGATCGGGAATAAGCTGGGGATTAAGCCCGGCGAAGAAATGCTGCGTGCGGTGCAACGGGCAGAGGCCATAGGGGCCGAGGTAGAGCTGTGTGACCGAGACATCCGTATCACCCTTTCCAGGGCCTGGCGGTTAATGGGTCTTTGGACCAAGGTCAAGCTCTTAATCCAGCTGGTCACGTCCACAGTGGGCGCGAGTACCATCGAAGAAGCAGATATTGAGGAATTGAAGAAAAAGGACGTGCTGGAAGCCCTCCTGATGGAGATGGGCGATCTGCTCCCTGAACTGCGACAGGTGCTTATTGATGAGAGAGATCAATACCTGGCGGAAAAAATCCGGAGGGCCCCGGGAGAAAAAATCGTTGCCGTAGTAGGTGCCGGACACGTGCCGGGCATTCAGAAACAGTGGAATCAGGCCGTGGATTTGGAGGCCTTGGAAGCGCTCCCCCCCAAGACCAAGCTCCTCCCTTTTTTTAAGTGGGGGATTCCCGTTCTGGTGGCGGGGTTGATCCTTGTGGGGTTTTTCATGGCGGGCGCGGATGCCGGGACTCACATGATCAAATGGTGGGTCCTGGCCAATGCCGTATGTGCCGGGCTGGGCGCTGCCGCAGCCCTTGCACACCCGCTGACCATCCTGTCGGCCATTGCGGCGTCTCCCATTACCTCTTTAAATCCGATGATAGCTGCCGGATGGGTGGCCGGTCTGGTGGAGACCTTTCTGGGCAAACCGAAGGTGAAAGACTTTGAGCGTCTGCCCGAGGATATCGCGTCCCCCAGGGGATTCTGGAAAAACAAGATCACCCGGGTGTTGCTGATCGTGGTCTTTACCAATATGGGAAGCTCACTGGGGGCGTTTGTGGCCATTCCGCTGATGGCCTCGGTATTCTCATAAGGCGGGCTGACGACCGCAACCGAATGGGTGGTCAGTGATCAGGCTTCAGCAGACTCCGGATCCTGACACCCGAAACCTGTCGAAGATCCCGTTTTAGCGGGAACCTGACACCTGAAACCTGACACCTGAAACCTGACACCTGAAACCTGACACCTGAAACCTCTTCTAAGCGTCTGTCCCGTGATCCCCAATCTTGTAGTACTTCCTGTACCAGGAGAGGAATTTTTGAATCCCTTCTCTGAGTGGGGTTCTGGGTGAAAATTCCAGGCAGGCTTTTGATTTTTCAATATCCGCAGTGGTCTCTGCCACATCCCCGGGCTGCATGGGCATCATCTGTTTTTGTGCTGTGGCGCCCAGTTCCTCTTCGAGTATCCCGATGAAATCGAGCAGGCCGGTGGAACGGGAATTGCCCAGGTTGAAAATCTCATAGGGCACAGGCCGGTTCAGGGCGGCCACCGTACCGTCTATGATGTCATCAATGTAAGTGAAATCCCGTCGCATATCCCCATAATTGTATACCTGAATCGGTCGGTGGTTCAGGATGGCGTCGGTGAACAGGAAAAGGGCCATGTCCGGCCGTCCCCACGGCCCATACACCGTAAAATACCGGAGTCCGGTACAGGGAATCCCGAATAGATGGCTGTAGGCATGGGCCATGAGTTCATTGGCCTTTTTGGTGGCCGCGTAAAGGGAAATGGGGTGGTCCACCCGGTCTTCCACGGCGTAAGGGCTTTTCTTGTTTTTTCCGTATACTGAGGATGACGAGGCGTACACCAGATTCCGGATCTTATGTTTCCGTGCCAGTTCCAGGATGTTTAAAAAACCGGCCAGATTGGCCTGTTCATAGGAGAAAGGATCTTCCAGGGAGTGTCTGACGCCGGCCTGGGCCGCCAGATTGCAGACCCATTTTACCTGATGATGTGTAAAAATCGATTGCAAGGCCGAAAGGTCTTGAAGGTCTGCGCGGTAGAATACGAATTTGTCCCAGGCGTGGAGGATGTGCAGCCTGGCCTTTTTAAGTTCCACATCGTAGTAAGGGTTGAGGTTATCCACCCCCACCACCGAATATCCCATCTCAACCAATCTTTTGGATAAGTGAAACCCGATGAACCCCGCGGCGCCGGTGACCACCACCACACCGTCTTCAGCCGTCATTTGGGCCTCTCTTTGGGTGTGGACGAATCAGTCGTGATTGTATTTGCATGGCTGTACGGTACAGTATTTAGCGTCTTTGGTTGTGACTTCTGCGCCATAAGCGCAAATGTTAAGGTTTCAGATGTCAGGACCAGCCAAGGCGCTGACATCCGAGGCTGAAAAACCGGTTTCAATGACCAGCTGATCGCCCGGGGTATATACAAAAAGGGGTATATACAAAAAAAGGTTGCCCCGGCATTATAGGTGATTTCATAACCGGAGACAACCTTTTTTGTTTACCCTTTATGGGACAATCTATTGCACTGCCGGGATCAGGCAGGGGGCGTGCTTACATCATGCCGCCCATGCCGCCCATGCCGCCCATGCCGCCCATGCCGCCGCCTGGGGGCATGCCGCCGCCTTCGGATTTTTCTTCCGGTTTCTCGGCAATCATGGCCTCCGTGGTCAACAGCAGTGAGGACACGGATGAGGCATTCTGAAGGGCAAACCGGGTCACCTTTGTGGGATCGATGATGCCGGCCTTGATCAAGTCCTCATACTCGCCGGTTTCAGCATTGTACCCGAACGCGCCTTCGCCTTCCTTGACCTTTTCCACCACCACGGAGCCCTCGGCTCCGGCGTTGTTGACGAGCTGTCGGATGGGCTCTTCCAGGGCCCGCAT
>JAWLET010000188.1:0-5453 GCA_041685955.1 Desulfobacteraceae bacterium
ACCTGGTTTATCTGATAGTAACGGCCTGTTTTAGGGGGCCTTTTCAAGAAAGAATTTCTCTCGGTAGATTTTCTCCATTTGGATAAGGCTGTCGGAAAGTATAAAGTTCATTGTCAAGAAGTTTTATATTTTTATGCGTTTTCGGGGCAAAAATCCAGCAAAATCTCGTACATATGGCCGGCGTTTTTTATGGCGGGAGCCATCCTTTGTAACCCCGATTGAATGCATATTAAGGATGAGTCATGGTCTTCATAGAGGCTTCCTTCAAAAGGGTTTTTGAGCAATGAATATAGCCACGAATCTGGAGCGTTCCGCATTTTTTTTTCCATCCCGGCCAGCCGTCAGCGAGGCTGCCTCTGATACGAGCTATGCCCAGCTCAATGATCGGGCCAACCGCATTGCAACGGCCCTGATCCGCCTGGGGCTCCAGCCCGGGGAGCATGTTGGCCTCTGCGCCCCCAACTCAGGGGACTGGGTGGCCTTCTATTTTGGCGTATTAAAGGCAGGGGCGGTGGCGGTGACCATGTCCAGCCTGCTGAAGAGTAGTGAACTGGCCCTGTCCGTAAATGAATCCCTTCCGAAGATTATTTATGCCCATGAAGATAAGCTGGACGACCTGAAAGGCATGAAGCGGCCCGGTGTACTGGAGAAGATTATCTGTCCGGGCGGCGATCTGGACCTTGACCGGCTGGCTGACACCGGCTCAGGATCATTTAGGGCCTTGGAACGGGACAGATCGGATACTGCGGCGATCCTTTTTACCGGGGGAACCACCGGCATTCCCAAAGGTGTTCTGCTCACCCACGAGAACATATGCACGGCCATTCAGAACGTGGTTTTTAATGAGCGGTCCAACGAATACGACCGGGCCCTCTGCTTCCTCCCCTTTAACCATGTCTTCGGGCAGATGCATATCATGAATGCAACCCTGTTGAGTGCGGGTTGTGTGGAACTGCTCCCGTCGTTTGATATGGAAAAGTTCTTGAATACCATGGCCACCAGACAGGTGACCAAGCTTTTTGCGGTCCCTACGGTTTACGTCCGTCTTCTCTCTTTGGATCATCTTAAAGAGAAACTGGGATCCGTCCGCTATTGCTTTTCCGCGGCAGCGAGCATGGCCGCAGAAATCGTACGCCACTGGAAAGATGAGACAGGGCTGTCCATTCACGAAGCCTATGGCATGACAGAGAGCGCCTCCATGGTCACCTACAACCATTATTATCGTCATGTGGTGGGCTCCGTGGGCACACCTGTTTCCGGGGAGGAGATTCAGATAAGAGATCTGGAAGGAAATATCCAAGGAATAGGGGAAGAAGGCGAAATCTGCATTCGGGGCCGGAACATCATGCAGGGGTATCTAAACAAGCCGGAGGAAACCGCATCTGTTTTCTGGGACGATTGGTTCAGGAGCGGGGATCTGGGCCAGACTGATGATCATGGATACCTCTATATCGTAGACCGGCTCAAGGATATGATTATCACCGGGGGTGAGAACGTTTATCCCAGGGAAATCGAAGAGGTGCTTTATTCCCTTCCAGAAGTGGAGGAATGCACGGTGATCGGCCTTCCGGACAAGGAATGGGGGGAGCGGGTTACCGCCTTGATCATACCCAAGCCCCACATGACCATCAATGCGGCAGCACTTTCGTCCCGGTTAAAAATCAGGCTTTCCCCGTTTAAGGTGCCGAAAGAATATCATGTGGTCCAAGAGTTTCCCAAAAGCACAGCCGGTAAAATATTGAAACGGGAACTCAGAAAACAATATCTTAAGACCGGTGAGAGGCCTTTATGATGACCCGCCGGCGCTTCACTTTTTTGAGAGAGGCCCTTTGCCTGCTCCTCAGCGGTTTCCGGGACCTTTGTAGTCCCCAAAGGCCGCCTGTCAATCTGTTAACCGGACCGTAAACCATAAATTATAGGACAAAAGGAGGGTGTAATCATGAAGATGAGAACAATATTGGCGGGGTTTGTTGTTGCAGTTTTGGGTATCATGGTGGTTTTGCCCCCGGCGCTCGTTGGGGCGGAGACCATAGAGCTGAAATTCGCCACGGCCTTTTCCCCCAAGCATACCATGCAGACAAAGGTATTTGAGCCCTGGGCCAAAAAAATCAGTAAGATGACCGATGGAAAGGTCAAGGTGACCTTCTTCCCCGGCGGTGCCTTGGGAAAGACCCCGGATCATTATGCCCTGGCGGAAAAGGGTATTACAGACATCGTTTATATCCTGCATGACTACACTCCCGGGCGCTTCCCTATGACCTCGGTTTTCGAGCTTCCCTTCATGATTCCATCTGCCCAGAAGACCTCAGTGGCCATGTGGAAGGTTTATGAGCAGTTTCCTGAGTTCCGGAAAGAGTATCGGAAGGTGAAAGTCCTGGCCCTTTTCTGTCACGATCCCGGTGGTTTCAACACCATGGAAAAACCCATCAAGACCATCGAGGATTTCAAGGGAATGAAATTCAGGACTGCGAATCCGCACGTGACCAAGGCATTGAAGCTGTTCGACGCGGTTCCGGTCAATATGCCGGTAACCGAAACCTACACCGCCCTTGAAAGAGGGGTGGTGGATGGGACCGTGCTTCCCTGGGAGGGCAACTTCGTCTTTAAACTGGCCGAGCTTTTGAAGTACGGAACCGAGGCCGATTTTTACACCATGACCATGATGGTGGTCATGAACAAAAGAAAGTATGATTCCCTGCCGGATGATGTAAAGAAGGTGATAGACGAAACAACGGGCATGGTTATGTCGGAGGAGGCCGGCAGGGTGTATGATGCGGTAAGACCTGTCATGAAAAAGATGTGCGTAGAGAAAGGGATGGAGGCCATTCAGATGTCTTCCGAACAAAGAGATCGGTTGAAGGAGATTTCCATGCCCCTCAGGGATGAATGGGTAAAAGACATGGAAAAAAGAGGGCTTCCCGGAAAGGCCGTTCTGGATGCTGCAGTGAAGCTGACCGGTGAATAATAAGCCCACTATAAAAGCGACAGCGCTTTGACGCAGGGTACCAAGGAAAATGCGGGAGCAGGGCGATCTAAAGAATTGCCCGCTCCCCCGGTGGTTACCTTTGTCATCCAGTCAGTGAGAGGAGGTCCAAAGCCACATGAGTATGAAGGCTGTTTCAGACAAACTGGAGCGAATAAGCTCTGCCTTGGCCTATGTAGGGGCGTGTTCGCTGTTTATTCTCATGTGCCTCACCACAGCCGATGTGGCGGGCCGTTACCTCTTTAATGCGCCGATCCTCGGCGTCTTTGAGCTGACCGAGTTTATGATCCTGATCCTGATCTTTTCTTTTCTTGCATACACCCAATCCAAAAAGACCCATGTGTCCGTGGATCTGTTGGTAGCCCTCTTTCCGAAAAAGATTCAGATATATATTGCGGTGTTCAACCATACTCTCTGTCTAATTCTCATGGGCCTGATTACGTACATGGGTTTTGTAAGGGTTCTCGAGCTGGTTGAATTCGGAGAGGCCTCTCCCAATCTGGGCATTCCCCTTTATCCCTTTGTCTTCTTTCTCGTCCTGGGAAGCGTCGCGATGTGCATTGAATATATACGGAATCTGCTGAGACTATTCGTCGAGAGAAAGGAGTCCATTGATTCATGAGCCCCGAAATGATAGGCGTCTTGGGAATTGTGTTGATGTTCATCCTGCTTGCCCTGGGAATGTATATCGGCATGGCCATGGCCTTGGTGGGATTCATGGGGTTATGCATCATTGTGGGGTGGGACTCCGGGATGAGTATCCTGGGGATGACGCCGTTGGCTGAGGGATCGTCCTACACCCTGAGCGTGATACCCCTTTTTGTGCTCATGGGGCAGTTTGCCTTTATCTCGGGTATCAGCACCGACATCTACAAGACCGTCTATGCGTGGATGGGTCGGTTTCGAGGGGGACTGGCCATGGCTACCATCTGTGCCTGCGCCGGGTTTGCCGCGGTATGCGGCTCCTCCCTTGCCACCGGGGCCACCATGGGAATGGTGGCCATCCCTGAGATGGACAAATATAGATACAATCAGAGGCTTTCCACAGGATGCGTGGCCGCGGGCGGCACCCTGGGGATTCTGATTCCTCCCAGCATCGGATTCGTCATATACGGGATTTTGACCCAGGAATCCATCGGCAGGCTCTTTATGGCGGGAATTGTGCCGGGGATACTGCTTGCCTTCCTGTTTATTTTGGCCATTTATCTCCAGTGCAAGATCAACCCGGAGATGGGCCCCCGTGGGGAATCAACCACATGGAAGGTGAAGATCAAGTCCCTGTCCGGCACATGGGGGATTCTTTCTCTGATTTTCATCGTCATGGGGGGGCTCTATCTCGGCGTCGTCACCCCGACCGAAGCGGCCGGAGTGGGCGCTTTCGGGTCCTTCATCATCGCCCTGTTCAAGCGGAAGTTGAGTGTGCAAGGCCTGATTCACTGCCTCCTTGAGACGGGTAAGACCACGGCCATGATTTTTTTGATCATTATCGGGGCCAACATCTTCTCTTCTTTCCTGGGATTGGCCAGAATTCCCATGGGGCTTGCAGACTTCGTTGCCGGGCTTACCCTGCCAACGACCGTCATCCTGATAGGCATTATTCTGATTTACATGGTAATGGGCTGCCTGATGGATTGTTATGCCATCATGATTCTGACTGTCCCCATCCTCTTCCCGGTCATCGAGGCACTGCACCTCGATCCTATCTGGTTCGGCGTCTTGATGGTGATTGTATTGGAGGTGGGGTTGATAACGCCCCCCGTAGGCCTGAACGTCTTTGTGTTGAAGGCGGCGGCCCCGGATGTGCCCCTCACCGTCATTTTTCGCGGGATCCTGCCCTTTCTGGCGGCGGCCTTGCTGTCCATCGTTCTATTAATCCTTTTCCCGCAACTTGCCCTTTTTCTGCCCTCGCTTATGTGAGATGCGCTAAACTGGCTTTTGAGCGTGTCCTTAGTGCATCGGCAAAATGGTGAAGATGGCCGTACTCCAAATCGAGTGAGATATGATGGCGGCCGGAAGATTATGGGTGCGCCAGTAAAGCGCTCCCCAGAAGGCCCCTGCGACCGCGGCTGCTCCCGTAAGCATGAAGTTCATGGAACAGATATGGACCCCCGCATACAAGGCGATTGCCAAAAGATACCCTTTCCCATTGCCGATCCGTTTCTGAAATTCCTTTTGAAGAAACCCCCGCCAGAAAATCTCTTCGCTGGGGCCGGTGATAAAAAGGAGGAGCAGGGAAATGATCCAGATGGGTGTGCCCGCGCCTTGGACATAGATGCCCCCGATCTGGCTACCGGCGAAACCGAAAAGGTGAAGAGAGACCATGCGGCCTATGATGAATATGAAATAGAGGACCATGGCCGCGGAAACGCCTATGATAAAGGATCGGGCATCAAACCTGAGCGGAGGAGATGTACCTCTTTGGAATACCCGTGAAAGCGTGGCGAGGATGGCCGCGGCCAGGGATATCTTT
>JAWLET010000189.1:0-5438 GCA_041685955.1 Desulfobacteraceae bacterium
GGCAGGCTGTTTTGTATTTTTTTCATATTGGCGCAGATGATATGTTTTATGAGTGTTAATCGGTTAATTGTTTGGCCTCAACCGGCCGCCACATCCTTTTTAGCTTTTCTCTCGCTCTTTGGAATCCCGCATACAGGGCCGGAATCACAAATATCCCCACCAGGGTAGCGGCCAGCATGCCGGAAAACACTGTGGTTCCGATGGCCCGGCGGCCCGCGGCCCCGGCGCCGGTAGCGATCACCAGAGGAGAAACTCCCAGAATAAAGGAAAAAGCGGTCATGAGCACGGCCCGAAACCGCGTGCGCGCCCCGGCCGCGGCCGCTTCTGCGATGGGAAGGCCGGCCTCCCGCTGTTCCCTGGCGAATTCCACAATCAAAATGGCGTTTTTGCTGGCCAGTCCCACCAGCAGCACCAGCCCGATCTGGGCATAGATGCTCATGGCTATTTTTGTCACCCAGAGACCCACCAATGCACCCAGGGCGGCCACGGAGATGGAAATGATCACCGGAAAGGGAATGGTCCAGCTCTCATACTGGGCCACCAGAAACAGGTAGCCGAACACCAGGGCCAAGGCAATCAGAATAATGGCCTCCCCGCCGCTTTCCTTTTCATGATAGCTCAACTCGGTCCACTCAAAACCGTAGCCCCGGGGAAGCATCTTTTCTGCTACCCTTTCGATGGCGGCCATGGCATCCCCCGAACTGACCCTGGGGCGGGCCGCCCCCATCACCGGTGCAGCGCTAAACTGGTTGTAACGATTGACCGCCTGGGGCCCCAGTACCGTGGACAGCGTGACCAGGCTGGAAAGGGGCACCATCTCATCTTTGTCGCTGCGCACGTAAACCTGCAGAATATCATTTTTGGCATCCCGGTAGGGGGTATCGGCCTGGACTTTGACCTGAAACACCCGGCTGTACAGATTGATGTCGTTCACATAGCGAGATCCCAGGTAAGCTTGCAGGGTGGAGAAAATGCGGCTGACCGGTACTTGCAGGGTTTCGGCCTTGGTTCGGTTCACGTTGACAAAAAGCTGGGGCACATTGGCCGAATAGTTGGAAAAGGCCCTGGCAATGGCCGGGTCTTGATTGACATCCACCACAAAGGCCTTGAGTACCGAAGAAAGTTCCTGAGGACTTTGACCCTCCAGGGCCTGCAGATAGAGGTTAAAACCGCCGGAAGCCCCCAGTCCCGATATTGCCGGCGGTACCATGGCATTGATGCTGGCGCCGGGTATGGCGGCCATTTCCTGTCGAATGCGGCCCACTAAGGCGTCGATCTGCCGGTCCGGTTCAGTGCGCGCCTCCCAAGGGTCCAAATCCACAATGCAGAATCCCACATTTTCAGCCTGTCCGCTGATGAAACTATACCCGTAAATAGCGATCACATTCTCGATGCCGTCCACGGCGCAGAGGCGGTCATTGACCTGTTGCATAACGTCACTGGTACGGGCAAAGGATGCTGCGTCCGGGAGCTGGACATCCACCAGGACCATGCCCTTGTCTTCTTCAGGCAAAAAACTCATGGGATTGGTCTTGAACAGCTGGTAGGAGGCGCCTAGCACCAGAACCAGAATGAAGCCCGCCACGGCCAGCCGGCGGATCAGCCAGGCGGCCACGGCCACATACAGGTTGCGCGAGGCGTTGAGCATGCGGCTGAACCAGGCCAGGGGGCCGCGGCGGATGGTTTTCGGTTTGCGCAGGAAAATGGCACACAGGGCCGGGCTGAGGGAGAGGGCATTGATGCTGGAGAGTAATACGGCGATGCAGATGGTCACCGCAAACTGGCGGTAGATCTGACCGGTAATACCCGGCAAAAAGGCCACCGGCACAAATACGGCCAGCAATACCAGGGTGGTGGCGATGATGGGGCCGGTCACCTGCTGCATGGATTTAAGGGCCGCTGATTTAGAATCGAGATCCTCCTCTTCCAACACGCGCTGCGCATTTTCCACCACCACTATGGCGTCGTCCACCACCAGGCCGATGGCCAGGATCAGGGCGAACAGGGTGATGGTGTTGGCGCTGTATCCCATTGCCAGGAGCACGGCAAAGGTGCCGATGAGCGACACCGGGATGGTCAGCGACGGGATCAGGGTGGCGCGCCAGTCCTGAAGAAACAGGAAGGTCACCCCCACCACCAGGGCAAAGGTGATCAACAAAGTAAAAACGATCTCCTTAACGGCTGCCGACACATAGGCGGTGGCGTCGTAGGTCAGATTATACGTCAGATCCTCAGGCAAAAGCGATTCCAGGCGTTTGAGTTCCTTTTTTACATTGTCAATGGTTTGGAGCGAATTGGCCCCGGGTTTCTGGTAAATGCCCACCTGTATGGAGGACTTGCCGTTGAGGGTACCCAGAGTGCCGTAGGTCTCACCGCCCAACTCCACCCGGGCGATATCCCGGACGCGGACCAATCCACCCTGGTCGTTGGTGCGCACGATAATGTTTTCAAATTCCCCCGGCTCTTTCAGCCGGCCCTTCACCTGAAGGGTATATTGAAGCTGCTGATCGTCGTCTGTAGGGGCCGTGCCGATGGACCCGGCCGCGGCCTGAACGTTTTGACTTTGAATGGCGGCAATCACATCATCCGGAGTAAGCCCCAACGCCGAGATTCGCTTGGGATCAAGCCAGATCCGCATGCTGTAATTCTGGGCCCCGAACACGCTGACATCCCCGACCCCTTCCACCCGCAGCAGGGCATCCCGGATATTGATGTTAACCCAGTTGCCCAGAAAAAGCCGATCATATGTACCCTCGGGAGACAGAAAACTGAGCACCCCCATGATGTCGGGGGAACGCTGTCGCACCGAAATTCCCTGATGGGTGACGATGGAAGGGAGCTTGGTCTCGGCCTGCTGGATGCGGTTCATCAAATTGACCTGAGCCATGTCCGGGTCCGTACCCACGGCAAAGGTCACTGCCAGTCTGTAGGTGCCGTTGTTGGCACAGGTGGAAGACATGTAAATCATGTCTTCCACCCCGTTGACCTCTTCTTCGATGGGGGCCGCCACCGATGCGGCCACTTCCTCGGCGTTGGCGCCGGGATAGACCGCGGTCACCCGGATGGTGGGGGGCGTGATGTTTTCCGGGTACTGGGCCACCGGAATGTTGAATAAGGCCAATATCCCGGCCAGGGTGATGACCAGGGACACCACCATGGCCATCCGGGGCCGCTGGATAAAAATCCGGGATATCATCTCTGGGCGCCCTCCCGTTCCTGGCCCAGAGGCGCGGCCTTGACTTTCTGACCCGGCTGGACCTTCTGAAGTCCCTGAACCACGACGATTTCGCCGGGGTCCAGACCGCTTTTTACGGCCCACACCGTCTCCAGCATCTCGGCGGTTTCAATGCGCCGCTGCTCTACCTGATCCTCACGATCCACCACAAAGACATAGCGGCCCTCACGGTCTTCGAGGACGGCAGCCTGAGGCACCACAGGCTTTTTCCGGGCCTCACTGCGGCTGATGAGCACGGTGACGTACTGGCCGGGCACCAGAAGACCGGTGGGGTTGTCGAACCTGGCGCGAAAGGCAATGGTTCCGGTGTTGGGATCCACCTCATTGGCCAGGAAGTCAGGCCAGCCCAGGGCCTCATAGATCTCTCCGTTCGGGAATTGCAATTGAATCCTGTGCTGGGATTTCAGTCTTTCGATAATGCTTTTTAATCCTGTTTTCTGAATCCGGGACAATTCATTTTCACTGATGGAAAACACCACCCGGATGGGATCGATTTGAACGATGCGGGCCAGGGTGCCGGAGTCAGGGCCCACCAGGTTGCCCCGGGTAAAATTATTCTTGCCGATGCGCCCGGTGATGGGGGCCTTAATGGTGGTATATCCCAGATTAATCCTGGACTGTTCCAGGGTGGCCTTGGCCTCCTCAAGCGAGGCCTTGGCCTGAGCCATTTCGCTCTCCGCGGTTTCGATATCCGTGGCAGAGACGGCCCCCGAATCAGCGGACTGGAGTCGCTTGAGGTACTGCTGGGTTAAGGTGAAGGTGGCCCTGGCTTTTTCCACCCGGCCCTTGTTGGCATTCACTCGGGCCACATAAGGGGCCTTTTCGATTTGATAGAGCACTTCACCGGCCTTCACCAATTCCCCTTCTTTGAATACCACTTCCTGGAGATAGCCGCTCACCTGGGCACGAAGATCCACGGTCTGAATGGCCTCAATTCGGCCCACAAATTCCTCCGGCGGATTCACATCCTTTTCCGTAATCTTCACGACCTTGACCAGAGTGGGGGGCTGCGCAGGTCCGCCCTGGGAAGGGGGTTCCGGACCTTGCCCGTGACTTTCGGTCAGGAGAAAAGACGCCAAGCCCATGAACAGCACCCAAAGGATGCCTGCAAAAACAGGCCGGGTATTTTCAATGGGGCCGGTTTGGGATCTGAATCGTTTTAAAACGCCGATTGTCCATTGTGGCGGTGAGAAGCTTTTCATGGTGTCTCCTGAATATCCATATGCCCAGGGAATGACTGAATCACCCCGAAATGGCAAAAAAATATGGGCCTGTTTTACACCAAGCCCAAAGTAATGTTCCGCCGGCTACCGCTTTACAGCATCCCAGCAAGCCTCAATGGTTTTTTGAACCGTTTCAGGATCCAGTTCCAGCACCCCGGAAGATACGTCCCGGGCCAGGAAAACGATGGGACCGAAGATCAATGCCATCAGAACCGCCAGGGGCAGTTCCTTAACAATCTGTTGATCCCGGGCCGGAGCAAGCAGGTCGCTTACCGTATGAAACTCGTTCCGCTCTTTTTTGGAACTGTTGACCAGAAGCAGGTCCCGTTTGTGGGAAACGCCAAAGGGAGAATTGAAATACTGTTCGTTAAACGCCTGAATTTTCGGGTTTTTCACCAGAAAGTTAAAGGTATTGAACCCCAGTCGAAGGTATTGCTCCCGGAACGGGGCGCTCGGATCGCGATCCCGAAGGATGGCCTTGCTCATCTGGTCTATCACGTGCTGGAACACCTGATGAATCAGGTCTTCTTTGTCCTTGAAATAGCGGTAGAGGGAGCCTGTTCCCACCCCGGCTTTTGCCGCGATTTTAGATGTGGGGGTCCCATGAAATCCATTTGCAGCGATGAGATCCAGGGCCGCCTCGATAATGGCACGCCTTTTATCCGATTTTTGGTTGGTTCCGGCCATCCGGCCTGCCTTTCAGGTGCGGAGTGAATAGTCACTCCGAAAATATACCCAGGAAAACCATTTTGTCAAGTGGTTTTCGAGCAATACCCAAAAGCTGTGCAAATTGCCGGTCATCCATAGGGTGATTCTCTCCTTCACGAAAAGTGCGGGGATTCCGGACCCCATGTTGAAGGGCTCGGGCATATTGAAGGCCTACGGGAAAGAGAAAAGGCGCGAAAAGGAGCGGGAGGAGAGAAAGCTTGGCAAAGGGATATGTGCTGGATAGCTTTGCCCTCATCGGCTATCTCGAAGAT
>JAWLET010000190.1:0-5431 GCA_041685955.1 Desulfobacteraceae bacterium
CTGCGGGGCTCTCTCAGTCTCCTCGGTCACCTTGACTATATTCCTGCCGAGCGGGACCAGGGCGCCTGCGGCAACTGCTGGGCGTGGGCCGGCACCGGAGCGATGGGGATCGCTCTAAATGTTGAAGAAAATGTCTTTGATCGCCTGTCGGTCCAGTTTATCAGCTTGTGCAATGCAGCAAAACCGTGCTGTGAGGGGGGATGGCTGAGAGATTTGGCCTCCTTTTATTCATTTGAAGGATACGCCATCCCGTGGTCCAACAATAATGCAGACTGGCGGAACCGGGACGGAAATTGTAACGGGGCGTGCGAGGAAATTGCCACGTTTCCGGACTATCCCATCCAGTCCATTACAGCCGAGAGCATCTTAACCCATGGGGTGGGTCGGGCACAGGCCATTTCTAATATTAAAAATCTTCTGAATCAGAACAGGGCCGTGTGGTTCGGGTTTTTTATGGGGACTCAGGAAGATTGGGATCGCTTCTACACCTTTTGGAACACACAAAGCGAAGCGGCCTTGTGGAATTTTGACAGCTCATGCGACAAACCCTACACCTCCGCCGGCGGGGGACATGCGGTGTTATGTGTAGGATATGATGATACGGATCCTGAGAATTCCTACTGGATTATGCTCAACAGCTGGGGAACGACGGCTGGTCGGCCAAACGGCCTGTTCAGGGTGGACATGGACATGAACTATGACTGTATGGATCTCGACTGGGAGTACAATCTTTACTGGCAGACGCTGGATATTGAGTTCGATATTGAAGATTTCGTTTTGTATGTCGACCCCTCTGCATCGTGCGGAGGGCATGCGCCGTGTTACCCCGCCATCCAGGAGGCAATCGATGCCGCGGGTTCAACTGCAACCCTAAGGATAGCTGAGGGGAGATACCATGAAGCGCTGGCCTTGAACAGTGGAAAGACCTTGACCCTTGAGGGGGGATGGGACATTTCGTTTACCACTCAATCCTCCAGTACCACCATAGATTCGCTGACCGTCACAGGCGGATCGGTTACAGTGGAATATATAAATTGCCGGTAGCAGGGGAAGAGGGGTCGTGTACAATCTTCAGTATTGAAAACAGGGGATTGAAAATGGATAAGGATTCCAGAATATATGTGGCAGGGCATCGGGGGCTGGTGGGCTCGGCCCTGGTGAGGAAGCTTCAGGATTCGGGGTACACCCGTCTCATTTTAAGGACCCATGATGAACTGGATCTGACGCAGCAGACCGAGGTTGAGGCATTTTTTGAACAAGAAAAACCCGAGTATGTGTTTTTGGCTGCGGCCAAGGTGGGGGGGATATGGGCCAATGCCACATTTCCTGCGGAGTTTATCTACAATAACCTCATGGTTCAGACCCATGTCATCCATTCATCCTATCTGCATGATGTGAAAAAACTGCTTTTCTTAGGGAGTTCCTGTATCTACCCGAGACACTGCCCCCAACCCATGAAAGAGGAACATCTCCTCTCCGGTTATCTCGAGCCTACCAACGAGCCGTATGCCATTGCCAAGATCGCCGGCATAAAGATGTGCCAGGCCTACAACCGACAGTACGGGACCCAATATATCAGTGTGATGCCCACCAACCTGTACGGGCCGGGGGACAATTTTGATTTGAAATCCTCACATGTCCTGCCCGCCCTGATCCGGAAATGTCACGAGGCAAAACAGGCCGGCCGGCAGACCGTGGAGATATGGGGAACAGGATCACCCCGGCGGGAGTTTTTGTATGTGGATGACATGGCCGATGCGTGTCTTTTCCTCATGGAAAATTATGCGGGTTCCGAAATCATCAACATCGGGGTGGGAGAAGACTTGACCATTCAAGACCTGGCCCGGATGATCTCCGGAATCGTTGAGTTTCCGGGGGAATTGCAATTCGACCCTTCCAAACCGGACGGTACCCCCCTCAAACGGCTGGATGTCTCAAAGCTCAACGCTCTGGGGTGGAGGGCCTCGGTCACCTTGGAGCAAGGGGTAAAAAGGACCTATGAATGGTATCTCGCCCACCACCAAAGCGTCACCCAATGAGATCACCTATCCCCTTTTTCTTTCCCGGTTTGTGGGGAAGACACCCCTGTGGTTGCTTCATCCGTTCATCTTCGGCTGGTATTCTTATCCAGTTATTCTCCAATGAAAAGCCTTAATAAAAACCGGCGAACAGGAGTTTTGGATTGCCATCCATAAGCATCATCACCCCCTCGCTGAACCAGTGCGGTTATATCGAAAGAACTCTACGAAGTGTCCTGAGCCAGGACACTCCGGATTTGGAGTATGTGGTGGTTGACGGGGGGAGTACCGACGGAACCCTTGAGATCCTAAATCGATTTACCCGGGAGCTTCGCTGGATATCCGAAGGGGATAGAGGGCAGGCAGACGCGGTGAACAAAGGCATAAGGGCGACAAACGGGGAGATCATCGGATGGTTGAATTCAGATGACATTTATTATCCTGGCGCCTTGGGGAAGGTGGCAGCGCTATTTGAGCGACATCCTCATATGGATGTCATGTATGGTGATGCATGGTATATCGGCGCTGATGATGAGATAATAACGCCCTATGCAACGGAGGCCTGGAACCCGGAGCGATTGAAAGGCTCCTGCTATCTGTGTCAGCCGGCGGTCTTTTTCAGGCGAAGGGTGGTGGACCGGTTCGGCTTCCTGGATGTCCGATTAGGCTACTGCATGGACTATGAATTCTGGCTGAGATTGTCAGAAGGGGGCGCAAGATTTCTTTATGTCCCGGAAATGCTGGCAGGTTCCCGTCTACACTCCTCTGCCAAGAGCTTAGCGGTACGGATGAAGGCAATCCAGGAAACAAACCGCATGCTGTTGCATAAATTTGGCCATGTTCCTGATGAATGGCTGCTCAGTTATGCCCGCATATGGCTCAACCGAAGAGGCGTCAGACGGGCAGAAGGGGGCCGTTTGGATTCCCCCATAGGCCATAGCTCAGGACACAGATCCCGCGTGAGGATCTTGGGAACCATCACCATGGCCCCTGTGCTGGCCCTGAGCGCCATACTTATATCGTTGCTCGCTTCCTTGTGGTGGAATCGGGGCATCAGCCGGAGCATGATCCTGACCTTGAGCAGCTGGATCAGAGGATACAGCCGCTCGTCACAGGAGAAGCGTCTTTCATCGCTTTGGGATAGCTCGACATGAGAATCGCAGTTGATGCAAGACCGCTGAGTTATCGGTTGACCGGGATCGGGGTTTATCTTACACATCTGCTCAATGAAATGCAGAACATCGATTCCCGGAACCATTACTATCTCATATCAAACGCGGCCATAGATTACGCACTGATAAATCCCAGATGGAGAAAAATTGAAGGAAACCTCAAAAAGCGGCTCTTGAGTACGCTCTGGATGCAGTCCTCGGCTCCCGTCATCACCCGTAAGCTGAAGATCGATGTGTTCTGGGGGCCGCGACATCACCTGCCGCTTTTCCTGCCGTCAAACATCAGGACAATGTTGACAATACACGATCTGGTGTATCGATTTTATCCGGAGACCATGGCCCTGCCCAATCTCCTGGTGGAGCGCTTATTGTTGAAGCGCTCTGTTCAACGCGCCCATGTGATTATTACCGATACGCGTTCCACGGCTGCGGATGTTACAGCCGAATTTGAAATAGATCCAAAAAAGGTTTTTCCCATTCATCTTGGGACACCGAGATTGCCGAGAAGCGTAGAACCAAAAAGCGGGTTGCCCCATGACCTCCCCCCCGGATTTTTTCTTTTTGTTGGGACCCTTGATCCCAGAAAAAACTTCAGGCGGATATTAGAGGCCTTCAGCCTGCTGGATCCGGTAAAACATGACGTGCACCTCCTTATTGTGGGGGGTGAAGGATGGAAAAACAAAAATTTTCATGAAATGCTGAAGGGTTTCAAAATCAGGTCTCATGTCCATTTAAGGGGATATGTGTCCCTGGATCTGCTGGCATTATATTATGAGAGGGCTGTGTGCCTGGTGTTTCCCTCCCTTTACGAAGGCTTTGGGCTTCCCATATTGGAGGCCATGTCCTGTGGAACACCGGTGATTACCTCCAATGTTTCCTCCATGAAAGAAGTGTCCGGGGATGCTGCACTTCTAATTGATCCCCTGGACATTAAAGGATTGGCGGCGGCCATGAAACGAATGTTGAGGGATGAACCGCTCAGGGAGCGTTTGAGGGTCAGGGGTTTTCAAAGGGCAAAAAGATTTTCCTGGAAACGGTGTGCGGAACAGACCCTGAGGGTTTTACATATGTTGGATCAGCAATAGGGCATAGGATGAAAAAAAGAATAAAAGTTTTAAGGATCATAACGCGTCTGAACATCGGTGGGCCGTCCATCCATGTGAGTTTGCTGACCCGGGGGCTTGACCCGGATCGGTTTGAATCGATCCTGGTCAGCGGAAGCGTTTCAGATCTTGAAGGGGATATGCGTTATGTGCCGGAGAGATTGGGGATAAAACCGATCTTTATCCTTTCCCTCAAAAGAGAAATTCATCTGCCCGGAGACCTAAAATCCCTGGTCCGGCTCCTTAAACTCCTCAAAAGGGAAAGGCCCCATATCGTCCATACCCATACGGCCAAAGCGGGGACCCTGGGCAGGATCGCCGTATTTCTGCATAACCTGAGCCATAAAAGAAAAATCCTGGCCATCCACACCTTCCACGGCCATGTGCTCCAGGGGTATTTCAGCTGGACCAAGTCAAAGCTGTTCATGTGGGCGGAACGTCTCCTGGCATCCATTACCGATGCCATCATTGCCATAAGCAAGAGCCAGATGCGTGAACTGGCGGGGACCTATGGTCTGGCGCCGGAAAGCAAGTTTCGAATCGTTAAGCTGGGTTTTGATTTACGTACCTTCTCCTGTTTGGAGAATGTGCGAGGCCGGTTTAAAATGGACCTGGGCGTGGGTCGAGACACCATACTGATCGGTATTGTGGGCAGACTGGTCAGTATTAAAAACCATCGGATGTTTTTGGATGCCGCCGGCATTTTCATGAAACAACACCCCAACCTTGACGCCAAGTTTGTCGTGGTGGGAGACGGTGAATTGCGCAATGCACTCCTGTCCCATGCCAAGACGCTCGGGATCGCCGATCAGGTGATATTCCGTGGGTGGGAAAAAGACTTACCGCGGGTATACGCGGATTTGGATATCTTGGCACTGACCTCCGTAAACGAAGGGACCCCGGTTTCCATTATCGAGGCCATGGCCAGCCGGGTACCGGTGGCGGCCACCAATGCAGGAGGTGTAAGGGACCTTTTAGGCCCTTTATCGCCCCGGAATGGAGGCACCCGGTTTCATGTCTGCCGCCATGGGATCCTCTGTGGTCAAAACGATGCCCAGGGGTTGGCCGATGGGATTGGATTTTTGTGGTCAGAGACTCGGCTTCGAGAGGAAATCGTAAAAGCGGCCCGGGAATTTGT
>JAWLET010000191.1:0-5430 GCA_041685955.1 Desulfobacteraceae bacterium
ATCTGGAGTCTTTGCCCGGCGGGATGTTCAGCTTCTGGTGTCTTCCCCTGAAGCTTGAAAAGGCAGAAGGCTCTCCGGTGAGGGCGGTGGCTGTGGCGCCGTAAGCGGGTATGCACTGCATAGTTCATCCCATGGATCTCTTTCCGGTCATCCGTTCAATATCGACCTTTATCAGGGTCAGGCGCTTTAGACGTGCTTCATCATAGTCGTTTTTGGCTGGGCCATAATGCTCCACAATGATATCCAGTGCATGTTTCTTTTCAGCCCGATCTTCCAGGAAAACCGCCCTGCCGTGACCGATGACGCTCCGGTAGTTCATGTTCCAATCACAGGGATTATCTGACTCGACCACTTCGAGATCCACATCCACCTGAAAGCAGACATTGCTGTTCCTTTTTAAGATGTCGATCTTTTTCCCCGTCCTTCCGGTGTGAAAGTACAGACAATTGTCTTTGTATCCGAAGTTGAGGGGGACCATATAGGGCCGGTTATCATCTGAAAGGGCCAACCTGCAGACCTGGGCCTTGTCAAGGATGGCTTCGATCTCACTTCGATCCTGAATCTCTCTTTCCCTTTTTCGCATGGGTCCAAGCCCTCCTATGTCTTGCTCCTAATCATCATCTGTTACCAGTGGATCAACTTTGGGATTCCCCTGTATCCAGAAGTTTTATACCAGCCAGTTCTGGATTTTTAGCCCGGGGATTTGGTTGAAATGTTTTATGTTGCCAGTAATTAAGGTGAGGCGGTGTTGGGTGGCGATGGCTGCGATTCTCAAATCCGGTTCGCTGCATCCGATGCCTGTTTTTTCCATTTCTGCTTTTAAATGGCCAAAGACCCGACCGCTCGCTTCGTCAAATGGGAGGATATTGAGGTTGGGAAAGACAACTTGCATAAAGGCGTTTAAGATTCGTTCCCTTTTAGCGCTTCGATAAGCCCCATAGTAAATTTCGCCTACATTGACGGCAGTGGTAAACTGAACGGCCCGGGGAAGACCATGTAGCTTTTCTATCAGAGAAGGAGAAGGGGTTTGTTTTACGATATTGCTCAATGTATCTGTGTCAAAAAGATACATTAAAGGTCGACCTTTCGATCCATTTCGTGTTCTCTGGTATGGTAGACCAACTTAACTAGATCGTCCACCTCTTCGTCGATGTCCTCCAATGCGCCTTTTGCGAGGATTAATCCCTCTTGGTCTCCTTCCCTGTCGGTTCTATTTACCGGAAGCACTACAGCGACGGCTTTCCCCTTTCGGGTAATCGTGAACGCTTCATTCCCAAAATGAACTCTGCTAATCAATTCGGAAAGCTTTGCTTTGGCCTCTGTCAGGCTGTACATTTGGGTCATAACCACACCTCAACATGTTGATAGTCTATCAGACTATAACAACTTTGACCGGTACTGTCAAATGAGTGATAAGAGTTTATGGATTCCATATTTTGTGGTAAAATCGTACAATTTTACCCCGTGAAATGCTTTTTGTTTTCCATTTCACCGGGGCATCAATCACCAATCCTCACTCATCTCCTGCGGCCATCTGTTTGTACATCTCGTAGCGTTCCTTCATATCCGCTTCCGCCTTCTCAAAAAGGGTGTCGGCGTTTTCAGGGAAGGTCCGGGTGAGGCTGGAATACCGGACTTCACCCATCAAAAATTCCTTGAAATCCGCTTTGGGTTCCTTGGAGTCCAGAATAAAGGGGTTTTTCCCTTCGTCCCTCAGTCTTGGATCGTACCGGTACAAGACCCAGTACCCGGCTTCCACGGCCCGTTTCTCTTCCTCCTGGCTCAGGCCCATGTTGATGCCGTGATTGATGCAGGGGGAGTAGGCGATGATCAGAGAGGGGCCGGGGTAGCTTTCCGCCTCCAGCACGGCCTTGAGCAACTGGTTTTTGTTGGCCCCCATGGACACACACGCCACATACACATACCCGTAGGTCATGGCCATCCGGCCCAGATCCTTCTTGCGGGTGGGTTTGCCGCTGGCCGCAAATTTTGCCACCGCAGCGGTGGGAGTGGCCTTGGAGGACTGCCCCCCGGTATTGGAATACACCTCCGTATCCAGCACCAGAATGTTGACATCATGACCGCTGGCGATCACATGGTCCAGCCCGCCGTAACCGATATCATAGGCCCAGCCGTCTCCCCCGATGATCCAGATGGATTTCTTGATGAGAAAATCGGCCATGTCCAGGATATCGAAAAGCACGGGGTCGATCTCTTTCTGGGCTTCGAGGATCTCCGTTTCTACGGCGTCTTTCACCTGCCGGGCGGATTCCTTGGATTTCTCCGCATCATCTTTATTTTCCAGCCACTCCTGAAAGGCGTCCTTAAGGGGCGCGGAAATCTCCGTTTCCAGGGCCTGTTGTATCCGATCAATGAGTTTGTCCCGGTGCTGAGTCACGGCCAGTTCCATGCCGAAACCGTATTCCGCATTGTCTTCAAACAGGGAATTGGCCCAGGCCGGTCCCCTCCCTTCCTCGTTGACCGTGTAGGGACAGACCGGCGCGGACCCGCCGTAGATGGAGGAACACCCCGTGGCATTGGCGATGATCATGCGGTCGCCGAAGAGCTGGGTCACCAGCTTCACGTAGGGGGTTTCCCCGCACCCGGGGCAGGCCCCCGAGAACTCGAAAAGCGGTTGTCTGAACTGGCTTCCCTTGACCGAAGCCATGGTCATGTACTGGTCCGCCACCGGCAGCTTGGTGGAAAAAACATGATTGGGGACCTCCACCTCGGTCTGGGTATTCAAGGGCTTCATGATCAGGGCCTTTTCCTTGGCCGGACAGATGTGGGCGCAGTTTCCGCAACCCGTACAGTCCAGGGGGCTCACCTGAATTCTGAATCGCAACCCCTTGAGCTCCTTGCCTTTGGCGTCTATGGTCTCAAAGGTCTTGGGCGCGTCCTTGAGGTCCTCGGGTTTGGCCAGCACCGGCCGGATTACGGCATGGGGACAGACAAAGGCGCACTGGTTGCACTGGATGCAGTGTTCCGGCTGCCATTCGGGAATGTTGATGGCGATGCCCCGTTTTTCATACTTGGTGGTGCCGGTGGGGAATATGCCGTCCGGCGGCATGAGGCTCACCGGAAGCTTGTCGCCCTGCTGGGCCAGCATGGGCCGCATGACCGTTTTGACAAACTCGGGTTCGTCCTTTTCCATGTAGGCCTCGTGCCCGGCAGTGGCCCATTTTTTGGGCACTTTGATCTTGACCAGAGCATCTACAGCCTTGTCCACGGCATCGATGTTCATCCGGACCACCTTATCCCCTTTTTTCCCGTAGGTCTTCTGGATGGCCTCTTTCATGTAGTCAAAGGCCTCTTCGGGCGGAATGACGTTGGCGATCTTGAAGAAGGCCGCCTGCATAATCATATTGATCCGTCCGCCTAAGCCCAAATCTTTAGCGATCTGGACCGCATCAATATTGTAAAAGGCCAGGTTCTTCCGGGCGATGGTGCGCTTCATGCGGTCCGGAAGCTTTTCTTCCATCTCTTTTTGGCTCCAGGGGGAGTTGAGCAGAAAGGAACCCCCTTCTTTGATGCCTTCCAGGATATCGTACTGGTCCACAAAGGCCGGGTTATGACAGGCGATAAAGTCTGCATAATTGAGCAGATAAGGGGACTGAATCCGGTGGGGAGAGAACCTGAGATGGGACATGGTGATCCCGCCCGACTTTTTGGCATCGTATGCAAAATAGGCCTGGGCATACATGTCCGTGTTCTCCCCGATGATTTTGATGGCGTTTTTGTTGGCGCCCACGGTTCCGTCCGCACCCAGGCCCCAGAATTTGCACCTGACCGTGCCCTCGGGAGAGGGATCAAAGGTCTCTTCCACGGGGAGCGAGGTATGGGTCACATCATCCACGATCCCCACGGTGAAGTGGTTCTTGGGGAGCCGCGACCTGAGGTTGTCAAAGGCGGCCTTGACCATGGGGGGCGTAAAATCTTTGCTCCCCAGCCCATAGCGGCCGCCCACCACCATCTGGTCTTCTCCCCGCTCTTGAAACAGGGTGCATATATCCTGATACAGGGGTTCTCCCAAAGACCCGGGGACCTTGCTCCGCTCCAGCACGGCAACGGCCTGGGCCGTGGCCGGCAGGGCCTGCAGGAAATGATCTACGGAAAAGGGATGATACAGCCGGACCTTGATGAGGCCCACCCGTTCTCCGGACTGATTTAAATAATTGACCGTTTCTTCGATGGTGTCGCAACTGGAGGCCATGGAGACAATGACCCGGTCCGCTTCCGGATCGCCCACGTAATCGAACAGATGATAGGGGCGGCCGGTCAGGTCCCCCACCTTGTCCATCTCTTCCTGAACCACGGTGGTGATTCGTTCATAAAAGGGGTTGCAGGCCTCCCGGTTCTGGAAAAAGATGTCGGGATTCTGGGCCGTCCCTCTCAGTTGGGGATTCTCCGGGCTCATGGCCCGGCTCCTGAATTCCTCAATGGCCTCCCAGTCCACCAGGGAAGCCATATCTTCATAATCGATCATGTGGATCTTCTGAATTTCCTGGGAGGTCCTGAACCCGTCAAAGAAGTGGAGAAAGGGGAGGGAGGTGCGGATGCTGGCGAGATGCGTCACCAGAGCCAGGTCCATGATTTCCTGCACCGATGCCGAGGCCAGCAGGGAAAACCCGGTCTGCTTGACCGCGTTTACATCCCCATGATCCCCGAATATGGACAGCGCATGGGAGGCGATGGCCCGGGCCGATACGTGAAAGACGCAAGGCATCAATTCCCCGGCGATCTTGTACATGTTGGGGATCATCAGCAGCAGCCCCTGAGACGCGGTAAAAGTGGTGGACAGAGCGCCCCCGGAAAGGACCCCGTGCACCGCGCCCGCGGCTCCGGCCTCGGACTGCATTTCCACCACCTTGAGAGGTTGATTAAAGATATTTTTTCGGTGATGGGCGGCCCATTCATCCGCATATTCTCCCATGCTGCTGGAAGGGGTGATGGGATATATGGCGGCCACATCGCTCAGGGCATAGGCCACATGGGCCGCGGCCTCGTTTCCTTCGATGGTCTTGGTTTTTTCAGTCATGATGATCGATCCTTTCTGACACGCTTCCCGCCCATAAACCCGGCCTCGTCATCAGAATGGCTGAAGGATTCAGGGAGAAGGTTGCCTTTTCCTATTCATTTAGGATATCAATTGTTTTGCAGCTGTATGTAAAATCAGTTGAGTGTAGGGTCCCCGGGTTGTCTTGTCAAGGTCTAATCAGAAGCGATGGGCCTCACACTGAGACACGGAGACACAAAGGAACACAATATAAAAGCCTTCGAGGCTTTGTGTCGTATCTTCTTAATAAATCGGGGTGAGCGCTTTCTCTGGCTGGAATCCAGGAGGTTTGCCCCTGATTATTGTTGGAGCCTCCCCGGCGGCCTGGTGGAGCTGGGCGAGAGCCATCTGAAGGCATTGGTCAGGGAGGTGAA
>JAWLET010000192.1:0-5421 GCA_041685955.1 Desulfobacteraceae bacterium
TCCAGGGGTACCGGATACCCCTGCATGGGGATCCCCATCCAGTCGCAGTATTCTAAAAATTCTTCAGGGTTTTCAGCCATGTAGCGGTCCAAAAAACCGATGCCGTCCAGTACCACGGCCCCCCCGGTATGTCTCGGGAAGTTTTCGTTGGCAAGTCCTTTGTCCCACCCCTTAAACACCTTGTGGCGGAATTTGACCCAGCCCGGCGTCATCCACCAGACCTTTTCCCCTCCGGCCACTTCCTGGGCGATCCGTTCCCGCTCCTCCTCGCCGGCGATCATATCCATGCAATGGGTGGCGTCAATCCGGGTCACCCCAGGGCCCTGCTCCTCGATGATGGTCCGCATGGTCCGCAGGGGATCATCCGCGTTCACATAACAGAACTTGCCGCCGTACACCACCAAAACCTTGTCCACCTTTTCTTTGGCCTTATTGATCCTGGAGATCAACTGACGCTCCAGTTCATGAATGTCCTCATGGAGTCCGGGGGTGGTCAGATACAGGTGTTGGGTATCCAGAAAGCCCTCGTCCCTGAGGTGGTTTAATTCCATGCTCAACGTGCCGCAGGACACAATGGCGATGTCTGAAAATGATACGGATTCCATTATTTATCTCCTTATTTATTATTCAAATGAAAGTGGATTGCATGGCTGATTAAAACAGCCTGAATCCTGTCGAAATTATCGCCCAAAGCGGACAATCTGAACCGCCACACTCAATACTTGAGTGCCAAATCGTATCCAGCATGAACCGCGCTGAAAATATCCTGTACCTGCCCGGCATCCCCGATGATTTCCACCTTCGATACCTGGCTTAACATATCCTCATCCGGGCCCGGTGCCGGCAGCATGCCGGAAGCCAAAATCACGGTCTGAAAGGGTTTTACAGACAGTTTTTCTCCATCTTTTTCCATCTCCACATGATCGGACTTGAACGCCTTCACCGTGGTATGGGGCATCAGGGTCACCTTCCCCATCTGCCCCAGCCGCATCAGGGCCAGCTTTTTGGTGATCATCTCCATCATGCTCCCGATGGGATCGGTGCGCTTTGTGGCCGCCACGTCGTACCCTTCCTTCCCCAGCTTCTCGGCGATCTCTATCCCGGCCCTGCCGGCCCCGATCACCAGGACCCTGGGACCCTGAACCGGTTTTTCTCCATTGAAATACGCAATGGATGTCATGATGTACTGGTCATTGAGGCCCTCGATTTCAGGTATGTTCTGAACCGCTCCCGCAGCCCAGACCAAAAGATCCGGTTTTTGGTCCCGGACCCAGGCCGCATCCACCTCCCTGTTCATGAGGATGGAGGCCCCGCTTGCCCTCACAGCATGTTCCAGACCGTCCAGGCCCTGTTTCATGGTCTGCTTGCCTGGGGCCTGCCATGCAACAGCGAACTGTCCACCCAAGTGATCGGTTTTCTCCGCCAATGTGACCCGGTGACCCGCCCGGGTCATATAAAGGGCCGCACTCATCCCTGCCGGACCCCCCCCTGCAATCAAGACCTTCAGGGGGTTTTCGGTCTGTGTAAGTTGAGGCAGACCCGGGGCCGGATTCAAATTGCATCCTAAGGGTTCCCCGCTCTTCATGCGGTGGAGGCATCCCTGCAGACAGTACCCGCAGAACATAATCTCCTGGTCCTTCCCTGTCCGCCATTTCTCAATCAGGTCGGGATCCGCAATAAGGGGCCTTCCCAGGGCCACCAGGTCCGCAGATTGCTGATCTAAAACCCGGGTGATCTTCTCCTGTCTCCCCATCCTCCCGGCTACAATCAGGGGAAGTTTGGTGTGCTCACGCACCCAGGCCAGGGCATCCATCTGGGGCTTATCCGGGAGGCTGGCATGATGAAAATACCATGGGGGACTGAAACAGGCATTTCCCATGCCCACATGAATGGCCTGGATGCCGCTTTCCGAGGCGAGTTCCAGGAGGGGCAACAAGTCTTCCTGGCTGATACCGGATTCAGGGGACATTTCATTGCCGGATATCCTAAGGATTACGGGAAGTTCAGACGCGGCGTTTTTGACCTGTGAAATGGCCTCCCGTGCAAACAGGGCCCGATCCTCACCAAATCGATCCTGCCGCTTGTTCAGCTTTGAATTTAGAAATTGGGACATGAGATAGCCGTGTCCGCCCTGAATTTCGATCATGTCAAATCCGGCGCCCCGGGCCGTTGCAGCTGCAGCGCCGTAACCGGTAAGAATCTCCTGAATTTCTTCCTCACGCAAGGCCTCTGAAACGGTCTCTTCCCGGGCCACGCATGTCATCACGGACGGGGCCTTGGGCGGGCCTCCGATGATCTTGGGAAGGGCCGCGGCACCGGCGTGATTCAAATGCAGGCAGGCCAGGCGATCTTCACCATGGATGACGTCCACGATCTTTTTGAGTTCATGCCCGCTTTCATTTAGGTGCACACACGGCTGCTTGGGGTGTTCCCTGCCGTTCGCTGTCACAGAAACAGGCTCCACCGTCAAAACGGCCGGCCCGTTTTTTGCGATCTGTTGATAAAATGTGAGTTGTCTTTCGGTCACCGTCCCATCCGGGTTTCCATACCCCAGCTTGATCGGCGGAAAGACAAACCGGTTCATTAGTTTTACATGATCCAATGTAAATGTCCTGAACATTCTCTCCATGACACCCTCCTTATATCGAATTTACGATGATCCAGATGCGTATCGGCCCCATGCGCCGCCCTGCTACTTCACCAGCTTATCCAGGGCCTCGGCAAGGGTGGATTCTGGTTGAAGCCCCACAAATCGTTGAATTTCCTTACTGTTTTTAAAAATGATCAGTGTAGGGATACTGAGTATGCCCAGCCGGCCCGCCATATCCCGATTTTCATCCAGGTTCATGGCAGCCACCGAGACCTTCCCCTGAAATTTTTCGGCCAGTTCCTCAAGAATCGGCTCCTGAGAACGACACGGAGCACACCAGGGCGCGTTGAAGTCCATCAGCGTTACCCCGCCCTCAATGACCTTTTCAAACCCTTCTGTGGTATGAATTACTTGAACTTCCATCTCAATTTTCTCCTTTATCCTGCTTCAGCGAAATGACGTATATATAGGCGATGGACCTTTTTCAACGACCTGTTGGGTTTCCTGTAAGGATTGACTGGGGTTTCCGGGATTAAAATGGTTACTGTTCCCTACATCAATAATCGTGCCAGCAGGCCGCACAATTGGGGTTCCGGGTGCGACTCAGGCATGAGCCATGGTACAACCTACTGTCATATCAGCATAATTTTGAATATGCCTTAGCCGGCAGCAAGGGTATGGGCAAAAACGACAAACCCATTGACAAGAATACAAGCGTTACCTATACTGGAGAGTAACGTTTCTGTAACGTTATAGAAGAAGGAAAGTGTAAAACCCCAAAAGGACCATCATGGCAGACAGAACCATACTGGACCCCACGTTTGCGAGCTTACTGCTGGAATCCATGGCAGACGGTGTGTTTACCCTCGATGAAAAGGGTGATATAACCTCATGGAATCCGGCAATGGAACGTATCACCGGCTATACCCCGGAAGAAGCCATCGGTAAAAGCTGCATGATGCTCAAGTTCAGCCTCTGTTTTTCCAAAAAATGTCCTGCAGGCATCAGCGAATGCGGCATATACGAACATGGCCGGGTACAAGATAAAGAATGTTTCTTAAGGCACAAAAACGGCGCTGACATTCCCATAGTCAAAAGTGCAAGACTGGTAACAGACGGGCACGGATCCGTCCGGGGCGTGGTGGAAACGGTAACCGATCTATCGGCGCTTGAAAAGGCCAGACGCCGGGCCGAAGAGGCCAACCTGCGTCTCGGAGAAATACACAACATTCACAATATCATCGGTAAAAGCCGGGCCATGCAGCAGGTGTTTTCAGCCATCAAGGCGGCTGCTGCCAGCGACGCAACCATCCTCATACAAGGAGAAAGCGGTACGGGCAAGGAATTGGTGGCGGGCGCCATTCATTACAACAGCAGCCGCTCAGACATGCCTTTTGTGACCGTGAACTGCAGCGCACTGGCAGAATCCTTATTGGAGAGTGAATTGTTCGGACATGTGAGGGGCGCATTTACCGGCGCCATCCATGACCGGATGGGCCGGTTTGAAGAGGCCGGGGGAGGAACGATTTTCTTAGATGAAATCGGTGAAATAAGTCCATTTATTCAAGTAAAACTGCTCCGGGTGCTTCAGGAACGGGAAATTGAGCGGGTGGGCGAATCCAAAAAGCGGGACATCGATATCCGGATCATTGCAGCCACCCACAACGACCTGTACAGCCTGGTCAAAAGCGGCAATTACCGGGAAGACCTCTATTACCGCCTGAAGGTCTTTCCCATCTATCTTCCGTCCCTCAGAAAACGGCGAGAAGACATCCCCCTTTTGACCAGCCATTTCATCAAGCAACAGAATGACAAAATCGGCAGACGGATCAAAGGCCTTCTGCCGTCTGCCATGCGAATCCTCATGGATTACAACTGGCCGGGTAATGTGCGCGAACTGGAAAACGCCATTGAGCATGCCTTTGTGCTCTGCAGTGATGAACAGATTGACATCTTTGACCTGCCGGTTGAAATACGGCAGCTGGCGTATCCGTCCGGGGGGATCACAGCACCCGATCCTTCTCCCCCAAACCACTTTGCCTCAAAGGCAAAACTCTCCCGGGAAATCCTGATCAATATCCTTGGTGAATGCAGCTGGAACAAGGCCGAGGCGGGAAGACGACTCGGTATAAGCAGGACCGCTATCTGGAAGTATATGAAAAAATGGGACATTCCGCTAAAAGGGCCATGAGGAACAACACCTGAATACCGCCCATATGGAACGACAGGGTCCTGTCTTCTCCTCTCATATCAAGTCCAAATCCCATTTTCCGGATCATTTTCCCTCTTTTCATTTGGAGGAAGAATTGCTATGCTTTCTTCGCCTGGACTTGACCCATTCTTTAAGGGCCCAAAAAATCATACGTCAGATGCAAACCCATAGAGGAATACCCAAAATGAAGGACGAACGCGGAGTCTATTACTTTCCCTTCCCCCAAAACAAAAAGGTACGGATGTATGTCCGGGAATCAGACGGCACCATTTGCTTCAGACTCTGGAACTCAGACGATCCGGAACTCTGGACCCAACATGGATGGCTGCCCTACGAGGCCATCCAACAGGCCAGCGCCATGTACGAGCAAAAAAACGATTTTAATCCAAAAAAGGCATACGACCTGCAAATCGCCAAGGCTGCCCTGAAAGACCACCCTGAGAGCACCCAATCGAGCGGTACGTAGAATGACGGAGGGCTTGTCCTAACATAATCGCCACGATGGCTGCCGCATCAGCGAATCCGGGTCAGGAAGGCTCCGGCCTCGATGCGCTCGACCCCTCTGACAGCTTCAGATTACCTCACACGGAGAAACAGGCATGGAGTTTTTTTTCAACCC
>JAWLET010000193.1:0-5394 GCA_041685955.1 Desulfobacteraceae bacterium
ACCACCTTTATCCGGCATTTAAACGGTCTGTTGTCCCCCACTTCCGGCGAGGTGTGGGTGGAGGGCATCAACACCCGGGATACGGATCAACTCCCTCTCATACGCCAATCCGTGGGCATGGTCTTTCAGAACCCGGACAACCAAATGGTGGGAATGAGTGTGGAAGAAGACGTGGCCTTTGGTCCCGGGAACATGGGTCTTCCGTCCATGGAGATCCAGGACCGGGTGAAAAACGCCCTTGACCTCGTAGGGATGAGGGATCAGGCCAAAAGGGCCCCCCACACCCTTTCCAACGGGGAAAAGCAGCTCGTTGCCATGGCCGGTGTGCTGGCCATGGCCCCCAAAACCATCCTGCTGGACGAACCCACGGCCTATCTGGATCCTTCGGCCCGCAAGCGGCTCCTGTCCGTGGTCCGAGACCTCCATGGTGAGGGGATTACCATCGTGCATGTCACCCACACCATGGATGAGATTGCACAGGCCGATGACATCGTGGTCCTGCACCAGGGCCGTATGGTACAGCAAGGGGCCCCTGCCCGGGTCTTCAGCCGGATTGAACAGCTCCGAGGCCTGGGATTGGATATTCCCACCGTGACCACCCTCATGTTGAAGATGCAACACTCCGGGTTTCCCGTGCGCACCGATATATTCACCGTGGAAGATGCATACGCAGAGCTCTCCACCCTGATGGGAACTCAATCCGGGTGAGGCGCGAATATGTACCGCATGGGCCAATACCTTCTTAGAGACTCCCGGGTCCATCAACTGGATCCCAGAATAAAAATCGTATCCGTAATTCTCATGAGCATTCTGGTCTTATACGGGGGACCGGCGACTCAATCCATGATCACCCTGTTTCTCATGGCCCTCCTTCCCCTTTCCCACACAGGGATCAGGCCGATACAACAGGCCCTCAAACCCATGCTCATCTTTTTTGCCCTGTTGTTTTTTCTCCATCTGTTCTTTACTCAGGGGACCCCCATCCCCCCGTTTCCGTCCTGGCGGGTCACCCTTACCTATGAGGGGCTTTATACCGGGACCTTCACCACCTGGCAATTCCTCCTCCTGGTGGTGACCGCCGCCTTCCTCACCATGACTACATCTCCCAGCGAGCTGGTAAACGCCATAGAGAGGCTTTTGCGCCCGTTCAAACGAATGGGGCTCCCTTCTGATGATGTGGCCATGATGATTTCCCTGGCCCTCCGATTCGTACCCACGCTCTTGGATGAAATCGCCCGCACCAGGGATGCCCAGACGGCCAGGGGCGCAAGATTCAATCAAGGGGGAATCATGAAGCGGTTGAGGGCGATTTCATCCCTGGTACTCCCGGTGATCCTATCCACCCTGAGACGGGCCGACGCCCTGGCCGTGGCCATGGAAGCCAGGGGATATGGGGGCGGAGACCGCACCATGCTGCAGGAGTTGTCCCTACGCCGGGCCGATTACGTGGCCATGGCCCTCATGGGTCTATTCGCAGGGGCGGGGTTCATGACATGTACTTCCCTGGGGCAAACCCTATGGCCCGTTTTCTCCTAACCGTCTTAAAGCAGGTGGCAAAGGCTGGGGATTGCCTGCGGTGGTCCCGCATCCCGGGCCTTCATCCGGGGCTTTTATCTTCCTGCCGTTGCCAAACCGGGTATACTTATAGTAGGATATGTTCTGAACCAAACGGGCATTATAAAATCCTGCAGTCCCGCCCGGCGGGACAGGGAGTCTCCCGACGGTAAGGAAGACTGACCATTTTTTGAGTCTGCCCGCTGAACATTTTCACTAAACCCGGAAGTTCATCTTATAATTTTCAACCAAAGGAGCACAATATGGCATCTTTCATAGACCGTATGATCCGAGCATCCAAACTGGATCCCAGCGTATTTGAGGAAGTGGAAGCGGACCCGTCCACCATGGGACAGGCCATGGGGGTGGTGGTGCTGTCCAGCGTGGCCGCAGGCATCGGGAGTGCGGGCGTCACCGGGTTTTCAGGCATTTTGATCGGGATCCTGGTGGCCCTGGCAGGATGGTTTATATGGGCCTTTCTGACCTATATCATCGGAACAAAAATGCTTCCCGAACCGCAAACCCGGGCGGATTACGGCGAACTCTTACGGACCATCGGCTTTTCCAGTGCACCCGGAATTCTGAGGGTATTCGGATTTATCCCCTTTTTGGGACTGCTCATTAATTTCCTTGCCGGTATATGGATGCTGGTGGCCATGATCATTGCCGTCAGACAGGCACTGGACTACCAGAGCACCGGCCGGGCCGTGGGAGTGTGTCTGATCGGATGGGTGATTCAAATCCTTTTTTTCCTCATCATCTTTGCCCTGGTGGGCGGACCGGGACCACCCGCATAAGGGTTCAAAGTAAACCCGAAAAGCATCCCGGTTGGAAAATTTATCCCTCTAAGAGGAGTAACATCATGCGTCCCATTCGCATGACCATACGCGCACAGATTATGATCGCGTTTATTGTCACTTTCGCGTTCATGGCCGGAATCCTCGCGGTCAACTATGAATACATCCACCGACTGTCGCGATCCATGCAGTTGTTCGAGGTGGCCGGGGAACTCAACAGCACTCTTTTGGAGATGCGACGATACGAGAAAAACTACTTCCTCTATGGGCAGGAATTTAACTACGAAGAAAATGTCACCTATACCAACCGGATGGCCATGATCCTTCAGCGGGAGAAGGAAGCTCTTGTCGAGGCCATCGGCAGGGAAAACTACGGACAAGCCCTCAAATATGTCGAGGAATATTCGGCGAAGATGACCCAACTTCGGGAGGCCTCCTGCGATGTGGGAGATTGCGCCCCACTTCAAACGCAAATCCGCGGTATCGGTCATAACCTCCTTCTCCTAGCCGATGAGTTCCTCACTACGGAGCGTCGAGCCATTGACAGGCTGCTCCAGCAAATGAAGCCCCTTCCCTTGATCGGCCTCCTCATGCTCGTGGTGTTGTCGGGTTTCATTTTATTTTTTATCGGCGAAAGAGTCATCCGGCCTCTCGCAAGAATCACCCGTGAATCCGAAGCCGTGGCCCAGGGCGCTTTTGAGCGGATCACGCCCTACGGGGATGCCAAGAACGAGATTCACCACCTGGTGTCGGCCATCAACCGGATGATGGAAGAGTTGGAAAAACGGCAGGAACAGCTCATCCAGTCATGCAAGATTGCCTCCATCGGAACCTTGACCGCAGGCATTGCCCATGAAATCAACAATCCGGTCAACAACATTTCGCTGATTCTGGAATCTCTGGTCGAAGACGGCGACAACATGGACAACGAGGAACGCCGAAGGCTTTATCAGGAGGCCATGGATCAGGCCGACAGGACCAACGAGATCGTCAAAAACCTCCTCGAATTCTCAAGGGCGAGCCACCCGCGTCTCGAAGATGTGGATCCCGCAGAAGTGGTGGAAAGGACCGGTCGTCTGCTCCGCAACGAGATGGAATTGCGAAAAATCCGGTTCACCAAGGAGATCCAGCCGGAATTGCCCAAGATCCGCATGGACAAGGACGGTCTCCAGCAGGTCCTGCTCAATCTGTTTATGAACGCCATTCAGGCCATGGAATCTGAGGGCGAGCTGAAGGCGGAGGTAGGGCTGGCGGACACACCAGACGAGATCCGTATCGACGTCGTTGATAACGGACCAGGTATTCCGCCGGAAATCACTGAGCAGATCTTCGACCCCTTTTTCACCACCAAGAAAGAAGGCGTGGGAACCGGGTTGGGTCTTTCGGTGAGCTATAGCATCATTGAAAAAAACGGGGGTAGGATAGAATTGGAGAGTCAGCCCGGCCAGGGAGCACGCTTTTCCATTTTTCTGCCGCTGGCAGGTGCAGCATTCAGCGGGGAGTAGGGATGGACCGATTCAAAATATCCGTAATAGACGATGAACCCATTGTCTGCCGAGAAATCAAGCGGGGCCTGTCTAAGGAAAACTACGACGTGGAGACCTTTGCGGACGCTGAGTCCGGTCTGAGCGCCTTTGAACGGGAGGCCTTCGACCTGGTACTGTGCGACCTTCGGCTGCCGGGCCTGGGCGGACAGGACGTACTGAAGCACATCCGCATGCATTATCCGCACACCGAGGTCATCCTCATCACCGGCTACGGTTCCGTGGACTCGGCCATCGAGGCGATCCGGGCCGGGGCCTTCCATTATGTGACAAAGCCGGTGAAGATGGCTGAAATCCGACTTTTGACCAAACGGGCACTGGATAAGGTGGCCCTGGTTCGCGAAAGGGAGGCCCTCAAGGAGGCCCTCTTCGCCAAGGACCGGCCAATGGAGATTGTAGGGCGAAGTAAGGCAATGAACGAGGTATTCCGGCTCATCGAGAAGGTGGCGCCGCTGGACTGCACTGTGCTTATCCAGGGGGAAAGCGGCACCGGCAAGGAGATGGTTGCCCGGGCCCTGCACCGTCGAAGTCCAAGAAACAAAGGGCCTTTTGTGTCCTTCAACTGCGGCGGTTTTACCGAGGAGTTGATAAGTAACGAACTGTTTGGCCATGAAAAGGGCGCGTTTACCGGCGCCAACGAAAGGAAAATCGGCCTCCTGGAGGCCGCCCATACGGGGACCATCTTCCTGGACGAAATCAGCGAGATGCCGACCCCAATGCAGGTCAAACTGCTTCGTTTTGTGGAGGAACGCGTTTTGCTGCGCGTAGGCGGCGTGAGGCCGCTGCCGGTGGATGTCCGTCTGCTCGCGGCCAGCAATCAGGATTTGGCGGACATGGTCAAGAGACGCGTGTTCCGGGAAGACCTCTTCTACCGACTCAATGTCGTAGCGATCACCTTGCCGCCGCTTCGGAACCGGCAGGATGATATCCCCCTGCTTGTGCAACATTTCCTGAGCAAATACAGCCGCACCTTCACCAAGGAGGTCAACGGGGTCTCCTCCCAGGTCATGGAGATCCTGTCCAGGTACCCCTTTCCCGGCAATGTCCGGGAACTGGAAAACATTGTCGAGCGCGCCATCGCGCTTTCCGAAGAAACAGAACTCTCGGTGCAGGACCTCCCTTCCGACCTTCGGGAACTTTCCATCAGCAGGCTGGAAAAAGACCACTGGCTGTCTTTGGAAGAAAAGGAGAAAGAATATATCCGGGAGGTGTTGATCAAGACCGATTACAACAGGAATCTCGCCGCCCAAATCCTGGATCTGCCCCGGACCACTCTCTGGCGCAAGATGAAGCGCTTCGATCTCGAATGATCATTTTCCAGGCCGCCTACTCGACCTGCCGACGCCTATCATCTTTTTCAATATGAAACGCAGGGCTTAACCCCCTTGAATCACTAATCATTTTTTTGCCAAGAAGCCTTTTTTCTCCCCGGTTGTTTCAAAATGAAACTTTTCAAATAAGTTTATCCTGGGTCGTATCGATCTAAGTAATTGATATTA
>JAWLET010000194.1:0-5346 GCA_041685955.1 Desulfobacteraceae bacterium
AGATAAGGGACTGCTGAAGGACTTGCTGGAATCTTCCATGGCGGGTGTAAACGCCTATTCCACAAGCCGTTCGTTGAAACTCCCTGCAGCGTATCGACTAGCGTTCCGGGAACTGGGGCTGGCCATAGGGCTGCACGCGGTTGAAAGGATGGAGGAATTGACGACAAGGGAAAAATCGGATCAGCTTGCAGAGAGCCGGCCGGTGATGAGTGTATTCAGGCCTCATTTTCACTTGGGTGAAACCATCGAAAAATTCTGGCTCGATCCCCAAAACCGGCAAGCCCCAAGTTGGTCGGAGCATCGGGATATCAACAGCGTGATGTTGGCCACCAGCCTAGCCCCTGACGGCTACCTGGAATTGTAAACAACAAGCCTGCATATAAATCATCGAAATCATCGAAAGGAGCTGACGAAATGAACGGGTATTGCGGAAAAATGTTATTCGTGGATTTAGCAACGAGGAGTTATGACGTTCAACCCCTTGAAGAAGAGATGGTTAGACAGTTTATCGGGGGATACGGTATCGGCGCCAAGGTACTGTTCGAGCGGATGAAACCGGGTTCTGACCCCTTAGGGCCGGACAATATCCTGGGGTTTACCACCGGGCCGTTGACCGGGACCGGTGCACTGTTGAGTGGCCGCTATACCCTTGTCTGCAAATCACCGGTGACCGGTGGATGGAACGATGCCAATTCAGGGGGATACTTTGGTCCTGAACTGAAAAAGGCAGGGTTTGATGCCGTCTTTATCCAAGGTGTATCCGATACCCCTGTTTATGTATGGATCCATGAGGGTGAAGTGAAAATCAAGGATGCAGGGCATCTTTGGGGCAAGGATGTTCTGGAAGCCATGGAGATCCTGGAGGACGAGTTAGAAGAAAAAGGGTTCAGGGCTGCCATGATCGGACCTGCAGGCGAGAAATTATCCCTGATGGCCGCGGTAATAAACGATGGACATCGGGCCGCCGGTCGCGGTGGCTGCGGGGCGGTCATGGGCTCAAAAAAAATAAAGGCCGTGGTAGTGCGGGGAACCGGAGACGTCCCGGTGGCCGATCCCGAGAAGTTGAAACAGGTCAATCAAGAGATCGTCCATACCATAAAGAACGGGCCGGCTGCCCGGATTGCCGGTGCTTTTTCAACCTTCGGCACCACCATGATGACGGCTGGATCAGCCCTGAGCGGGGATTCGCCGGTCAAAAATTGGGGGGGAGTGGGAGTGGTCGATTATGGCGAAGCGGCGGCCACCAAGTTTGAAGGCGCGGTCATGGATCCCCAATACAGGGTGAAGAAATACAGCTGTGCCAATTGCCCCATCGGCTGTGGGGCCGTATACGAGGTTAAGGACGGCAGATGGCCTGTGGGTGAAACCACCAGGCCCGAATACGAGACTTCAGCGGCCTTCGGGTGTTTGATGCTGAACGAAAATCTTGAAGCCCTTCTCAAATGCAACCATATCTGCAACATATACGGCTTGGATACCATTTCAGCAGGTGCCACAGCAGCCTGGGCCATTGAGTGCTATGAGAACGGTGTTTTGAGCAAAGCGGATACAGGGGGCATTGAGCTTGAATGGGGAAATGCCGAGGCTATTGTACAGGCAACCCAGGAAATGGCCGATCAAAGTACTGAACTGGGCAGGTTGCTGGCGCTCGGTTCCGCCGGCGCAGCCCAAAAACTGGGAAAAGGGGCTGAATATTTGGTCACCGTAAAAGGCATAGAATTGCCCATGCATGATCCCCGGCTGGGACCGGGCTTTACCAGAACCTATGCCATGGATCCCACTCCGGCTCGTCACGTTAAAGGCGGATTGGGGCTTCAGCACATGCGGATTCCGGATCCATCCAAATATAATCCAGAAGGCTCGGGCGAACCGGACCTTCGGGCCACAGCGGCTCAGGAAATCGTCAACACAGCAGGGTTGTGTCTATTTAAAGACTTTACCGGGGTGGAGAATATGGCCTGGAAATTAATACCCCCTGTCACGGGTTGGCGTTTCGGTGCCGAGGAGGAGATGAACGCCGGGCTCAGAATCTACAATATGCGCCATGCCTTCAACCTACGTGAGGGGATGAAACCGGGCGATTTCCAGCTCCCCAAACGGTGCGTAGGAGACCCCCCGCAGACAGAGGGTCCCCTTAAAGGGGTGAGTGTGGATTACCAGGGTTTTCTTCATAATTTTTTCAAGGCCATAGATTGGGATGAAACCACTGGAAAGCCCAGCCGCAGTTCTTTGGAAAGGCTGGGGGGAATGGAAAATGTAATTGACACTCTCGGGTTGTAGGGCATCTGTTTAAAAGGTATGTGAGCGCCTTTGGTTTCCGATATGATGATTACGTCCCTGATTTAGCGAAGGTCTCCCTCGATCTCGGATATGACCGGGACCATCTGTTCGGACATGACCAGTACTTTTGCCCGGCTGTCGTTCAGGTAATACTCATAATTATCAGCCGGGAGATCAAGTGAATCGGATTCTTTCTTTACGACATTTTAGCACCTCTTTATCTCAAATTCCGGGATTTGGATCTGTGAGGGCATATCCGGCCGGGCCTCATCGCAGAAACGGGCCGGTTCCACATCAATCTTTTTGTATAACGGCCCTAATGTATTGGTCTCAGGTGGTTTACCCATGTCTTTTGCCAAAAAATCATTTTTTTTGCTTTGGATCTTCCTTTTTATCCCCAATCCGGAAGTTCAAAGCCAGAATGTTACCATTCACGACTCCATTGAGGGGATTATCCGAGCTGTTCAGAATACTGGCGGCCTCTGGATCGGTTGTGAGCATATCCACGCACACAAGCCACTAAAAGTGCTTTACCAAAACCGGAATTTTGAACCCTTTTGGATTACCCCTTCCGGTCCCTCGAGTCTCGGATTGGAATTATTTGACTTCCTGGCCGATGCCGGCTCTCACGGTCTGAACCCTCATGATTATCACTTTTCCTGTATTCGCAAATGGTTTGAATCAATCGATCAGAGGAAGGATGCTGGGAGAACAATCGGAAAAAAGGAACTGGCCGGGCTCGACATTGTCATGACCGACGCTTTTCTCAATTTCGGGTTCCATCTCGCTGCAGGCAAGGTAGACCCGAAGAGTATCTTTCCCCAATGGTTTGTGGAAAAAAACAAAGTTGACATCTTTGATGCACTCAACCGCCTCTGCCCGGAAAAGAGCAGCGTCAAAAGGGTGTTGAAATGTTTGGCGCCGCCTCATCCGGATTACTGGCAAATGGTAAAAGCGGCAAAAGGGTTGAAAACAGTGCAGGAGGCGGAAGGCTGGCCCATGATTCCCAAAGGTCAGCTCTTACGTCCCGGGGATATCAGTTCGCGGGTGATACCGTTGAGTCGACGTCTTTGTATGGAGGGTTATTTACCCCATGGCCTTTACGAGGAGCAAAAACAATTTGATAGGAACCTGGTGGATGCCGTAAAAGCCTTTCAGGCCAATCATGGCCTGGTAATCGACGGTATTGTCGGACCTAATACCCTGAAGGCGCTCAATGTCCCAGCAGGAGAGCGGAGAAAGCAGATTCTGATCAATTTAGAGCGGTGGCGGTGGTTACCGCGGAACCTGGGCGAACAGCATATTCGGGTCAATATCGCAGCGTTTACGCTAAATGCCGTAAACAGGGGAATCGAAAGACTTGCCATGCGGGTAATTGTGGGGAAAAATTATCAAAAGACACCGCTATTCAGCAAGAAAATGGCCTATGTTCAATTCAATCCCTATTGGAATGTGCCCTGGAGCATTGTTAAGGAAGAACTGCTGCCAAAGTTCAAAGCAGATCCTGACTACATGATCAAAAACCATTACGAACTTGTAGACGGATGGAACCCGGAAAGCCCTGTGATAAGTTCCGGCGATATCCAATGGGAGTCCGTGCACGTCCGAAATTTTCCCGGACGGATACGGCAGCTTCCCGGTCCCTGGAATGCTATGGGCCGGGTTAAATTCATGTTTCCCAATCAGTTCAATGTGTATCTCCATGACACCTCTTCGAGCTCAAGACATCTGTTTCAAAAGGCAAACCGCGCGCTGAGTCACGGATGTATCCGGGTGGAAAAACCGGTGGATCTTGCCGTTTTTCTGCTTCGCGACAGCCCGGACTGGAACCGCCGACGCATTGAAGCTGTAATCCAAAACGGTCAGCAACTTGCGGTTCCCGTGCCCGGACGGTGCATGGTCCACCTACTCTATTATACGGCATGGATGAACGACGAGGGAAAGATCAACTATCGAAGGGATATTTACGGTAGAGACGCTATCTTATGGGATGCCCTTCAGCGGTTGCCGGCAGACGGGGCTCCTGCGAAACCGAATTCTGATCCGGTGCTTAAAGATTATAGCCTGGAGTTGGAATGTCACCCTTTATGTGCTACCAGGAGCGGACAGGTCCCACATCAATATGAATAAACCTCGAATATTTTCCGACGCCTCCCTTTTTCAGCTCCAGCGCGGCTTGCCCCAGCGTTTCAGTGCTGACGCCCTCCAATCGGACATCGGCGGCCTTCCCGGATAAGTGATAACTCTTTTTGGCAACCCCGCTGCTCGCTTTGCAAAGCTTTCGGTTATGCCATGAGAAACATCATGAGGGTTCCCGATAAAAGCGGTATGGTTAGATTATCGTCAATGCGCCAGGGAATCAACTCGACCAGGGCTGCCGTAATGGCCCCGGCAATTTTAATGGGAAAGGGGACCATAGGGATCCAGCATGTGGCCAGCAGACTTGCCAGGATAAAGGCCAGGGATCCTTCCAGTGTTTTATCTCCGATCAACTTATGCTTACCCCGGGCCAGTCCGATCAAACAGGCCGTGGGATCACCGATGGTCAAAAACAGCAGTACAGTGACAGCCACCTCCTTGGAAAAGAGCAATACGGTCAAAAAAGACCCTAAAAATACAAAAGTGGCGCCTGTAAATTTGGCCTGCCGTTCATGGCTACGGATCATAAAACCGAATATTTTCAGGTAAATCCGGTACAGGCCGGGGTACCGCATACGCATGATTTCGGCCAGGATGAAAGTAAGGGAACAAACCGCCAATACACTCAGAGTAATGGATCGGTCAAAGACAAAATAATACAGTATGGGAATCAAAGAAGCGGTGTAATGGATGGATTTGCGGGCGCCTTCCCCTTTTTGAATGCGTTTCATTGATCAGCTCTGGTGATAGGATTTTATAGTTTCTTTTACACAGACGCGATTTACAGGCTATTTTACGCACAGGGGCGCACAAAACGCCAGATGATTATAAACCGACAACATCTGCCATACCCGGGAATTCCCTTCCGGCCTTGATGCACGATTTTTTGTCCCTTAATACAGGATTCACCTGATTGAAAGTGGGGGA
>JAWLET010000195.1:0-5312 GCA_041685955.1 Desulfobacteraceae bacterium
GATTACGCCCATTGCCATGGAAAAGGAATTGCGGTTCGCCATTCGTGAAGGTGGAAGAACCGTCGGTGCAGGCGTCATCAGTGACATTATTGAATAGGGGAGAGGGGCATGTTAGCCAATCAGAAGATTCGAATCCGTTTAAAGGCCTATGATCACAAACTGCTGGATCAGTCCGCGTTTGAAATCGTGGAAACGGCAACCGGGACTGGCGCCAGAGTGGCCGGGCCGATTCCCCTTCCCACAGTCATCAATAAATACTGCGTTTTGAGATCCCCGCATGTGGACAAAAAGTCAAGGGAACAGTTTGAGATCAGAACCCATAAGCGGTTATTGGATATTCTGGAACCCACCCAACAGACCGTTGATTCGCTGATGAAGCTTGACTTGGCGGCAGGTGTGGATGTTGAGATTAAGCTGTAGCAGGTCAAGGGGCTCGGCAAATCGCCATCTTGGGCATCGCACATAAACAAGACGCAAGGTGAGTCTGGAGCTGAAATAGGTATGGTCAACAAACTTTTGGGCAAAAAATTAGGCATGACAAGGTATTTCCTCGAAGGGGGAAAGAGTGTTCCGGTAACCGTCCTCCAGGTGGGCCCTTGTGTGGTGGTGCAAAAAAAGACACGGGAAAAGGAAGGCTATGACGCAGTTCAGGTGGGTTTCGGCCCTACAAACGGCCGCCGGGCTAACCGGCCCGCCCGTGGACACGTCAAGGCATCGGGGGGAAGGAGTTTTGCCTGGCTCAGGGAAATCCGGGTGGATAATGTGGACGCTTTTGAGCTGGGTCAGGAGATCAAATCAGACGTGCTTTCGGTGGGAGACCGGGTCCATGTTCGGGGAGTGAGCAAGGGGAGAGGCTTCAGCGGGGTCATGAAAAGGTGGGGCTACTCCGGGGGCAAAAAAACACACGGGTCCCGGACTCACAGAATTCCCGGTTCTATCGGTTGCAGTGCTACCCCGGGCAGGGTGCTGAAAGGGAAAAAAATGCCCGGCAGGCTGGGCGGGCAAAACGTGACCATCAAAAATCTCCAGGTGGTGGATGTCAGACCGGAAATGGACGTGGTCCTGGTTAAAGGGGCAGTCCCGGGAAGCCAAAACAACATCATTGAGATTGCCAGAGTGTGAAAAGGCATTTTGAACGGAACGGACGGGGTCGGCACATGAAATCGAAACCTGGAATCGCAATAGGCCCCATAAGGTAGAGGCTATTATGACGCAGTTGGACGTATATAATCTTAATAAGGAAAAGGTGGCGGAAGTTGAATTGAAAGACCCCGTTTTTGACGTGCCGGTGAAAGGCCACCTGCTTCATCAGGTGGTGGTCAGTCAACTTGCCGCCAGGCGATCCGGGACTGCTGCTACAAAGGGACGCTCCGATGTCAGGGCATCGGGGGGAAAACTCTGGCGACAAAAGGGGACCGGCAGGGCAAGAGTCGGTGCAGCGTCCTCCCCCACCAGAAAAGGCGGCGGTGTGGCCTTCGGGCCTGCCCCCCGGACGTACACCAAGCGGGTGCCCAAGAAGATCAGAAAGGCGGCGCTGCGCATGGCCTTATCCGATAAGGTCAGGGAAAATCAACTGATTGTGGTGGACGATTTTTCCCTGCCCGAAATCAAAACCAAGCGATTTGTGGAAACCATGCAGCGGTTTGAGGTGGACAAAGCCCTGATCGTAACCCGTGAAAAATCGGTAAATCTGGAGAAATCCTCCAGAAATGTGCCACAGGTAAAGGTGATGCGGCATGAGGGCCTCAATGTCTATGATGTCTTGAAGTATGATCACCTGTTCCTGGAAAGGCCCGCGATAGAGAAAATTGAGGAGGCATTGGGTATATAGTGGATATCTATCAAGTCATCAAAGAGCCCCATATCACGGAAAAGGCCAACCGCCAGAAGGGTGACGCCAACCAGGTGTCCTTAAAGGTGCACAAGCGCGCCAATAAAATAGAGATCAAAGAGGCCGTTGAATCTCTGTTGAAAACAAAGGTATTGGATGTCCGGACCATGAACGTTCGCGGAAAACGACGAAGGATGGGGAGAAGTATGGGGAAACGGCCTGATTGGAAAAAGGCCGTTGTGAAGCTGGCCCCGGGAGAGAATATCGAATTCTTTGAAGGCGTATAACCTACAGGGAGTACCGTATGACAGTTGATAGCTCAAAAACGGCTGTCTCAAAAATCTGGAGCAGGAAATGGGCATAAAAAAGAACAAACCGACCTCGCCGGGAAGACGGTTTCAAACATCCTCCACATTCGAGGAAGTCACGCAGGACAAACCGGCGAAAAGCCTGGTAAGGCCGCTCAGGAAAAAAGGGGGCAGAAACACTAACGGCCGGATGACCGTGCGGCATAAGGGGGGGGGGCATAAGCGGGCCTACCGCCTCATCGACTTCAAAAGAGACAAGGACGGCGTTCCAGCCAGGGTAGCCACCATTGAATATGACCCCAACCGGTCCGCCAACATTGCGCTCTTACACTACTTGGACGGTGAAAAACGCTATATCATAGCCCCGATTAGACTGAAAGTCGGTGACCAGGTGATATCCGGCCCGGGGGCTGAAATTCGGACCGGAAACGCGCTTCCTTTAAGAGACATTCCCTTGGGAACCCATGTTCACAACATCGAATTAAACGTGGGACATGGAGCCCAGTTGGCCAGGAGCGCCGGGAACTACTGCCAGCTTATGGCCAAAGAGGGGAAGTATGCACAAATCAAACTCCCTTCCGGAGAAGTCCGCATGGTTTTTCAGGACTGCAAGGCCACCATAGGACAGGTGGGAAATCTCGACCATGAGAATATATCCATGGGAAAGGCCGGCCGGAATCGATGGATCGGGAAAAGACCGCACGTAAGGGGCGTGGTCATGAACCCGGTGGATCACCCCCACGGCGGCGGAGAGGGAAAATCCTCCGGAGGCCGTCATCCCGTAACCCCCTGGGGAGTGCCCACCAAAGGATATAAAACCCGAGTGAAAAAGGGGAGCGACAAACTGATTGTCAAGCGCCGAACCCGGTAGGGAAGAATTTCCGACTCACGTGATGTCTGCCCCAGGATGAAAACAGGAGAAGAGGATTGGCAAGATCTTTAAAAAAAGGACCGTTTGTTGACGCGCATTTGGTGAAAAAGGTGGAAATGGCGAGCGGAAGCACAGGCAAAAAGATCATAAAGACATGGTCGCGCAGGTCCACCATACTCCCCGAGTTTGTGGGGCTGACATTCGCCGTTCACAATGGCAAGAAATTTTTGCCCGTATTTGTTACCGAAGATATGGTGGGGCATAAATTGGGTGAATTTTCTCCCACCCGGATATTTTACGGTCACGCGGGCGACAAAAAGTCTAAACTCAAGGGACAGAAGAAATAGCCCATTGTCTGACACCCTGAGGTAAAGGACCCGCTTTTCCGGAGGCAGCCTGCTTTATTTCAGCCCGGTATGGGTACGCTCACCAAACCTTAATAATTGAAGATCGTTTCAAGGGAAAAAATGGAAACCAGAGCAGTAGCAAAATTTATTCGGATTTCTCCCCAGAAGGTTCGATTGGTCATGAACCAGGTCCGGGGTAAACGGGTGGAAGAGGCAGTGAATCTGCTGATGTTTGCGCCTCAGCGAGGCGCCGGTATCGTAAGAAAGCTGATTGATTCCGCAGTGGCGAACGCGGAGGAGAATGCAGGCCTGGACGTGGATACCCTGTATATAAAGCGGATTTACGCTGATCAAGGCCCCACCTTGAAACGATGGCGGGCGCGGGCCCTGGGACGGGCAACGCGTATCAATAAGAGAACCAGTCATTTGACCGTGGTCCTGGACGAGGAATAGGGCATTGCCCGTTCATATGCCTGAAAAAGGCTTTAATCTTACTGGAGGTGCATAATTGGGACAGAAAGTTCATCCGATTGGCTTCAGACTGGGAGTTGTCAAGAGCTGGGATTCCAGATGGTATGCCGGTGAGGAATATAGCGGATTCGTTTTTGAGGACTACAATATCAGGAAATTTTTGAAAAAAAGGGCCTTTCAAGCCGGCGTGGCAAAGATTGAGATTGAAAGGGCCGCCAACAAAGTCAGAATTCGGATGCATACCGCCAGGCCGGGAATTGTCATCGGCAAAAAGGGCTCCGAAATTGAAAAGCTCAAAAACGACCTGGAAAAAATCATTCGCCGGGAGGTAATTCTCGATATTCAAGAGGTCAGAAAGGCGGAGGTGGATGCCCAGTTGGTGGCTGAAAACGTGGCCATGCAGTTGGTCAGACGGGTGGCGTTCAGACGCGCCATGAAGAAAAGCGTGGGATCGGCCCTGAGGTTCGGCGCCCAGGGGATAAAGATCGCTTGCAGCGGCCGCCTTGGCGGGGCCGAAATGGCCCGAAGGGAATGGTACCGAGAAGGACGGGTGCCTCTGCACACCCTGAGAGCGGATATTGATTACGGTTTTGCAGAAGCGTTTACCACCTATGGCGTTATCGGCGTCAAGGTGACCATATTCAAAGGCGAAATTCTACCTGAAAAGAAATAGGAAGGTCTCATGTTAAGCCCCAAAAAGGTCAAGTACCGAAAAAAGCAGAAAGGCCGGACCAAAGGAAAAGCCTACAGAGGCAATGCGCTCGAGTTCGGTGACTATGGGTTGCAGGCCATGGAGTGCGGGCACATGACAGCCCAGCAGATCGAGGCGGCACGGATCGCTGTAACCCGGCATGTAAAACGCAGCGGAAAGGTGTGGATCAGGACATTTCCGGACAAGCCTATCGGCAAAAAGCCGGCCGAAACCAGAATGGGTAAGGGTAAAGCTGCACCGGACAAATGGGTTGCCGTGATAAAACCGGGAAGGATATTGTACGAGTTGGAAGGGGTGCCTGAAAGCGTGGCCGGGGAGGCATTTCGTCTGGCCGGTCACAAGTTGCCGTTTGCCACCAGATTTATAACCAGGAGAATATGAGGTCATGAAGGCAAAGGAGTTGAGGGAACTGGCGACCGAGGAACTGAGAGAAAAGGAAAAGGGCACAAAGCAGGAATTGTTCAACCTCAGGTTCCAGAAGGCCACGGGACAGTTGGGAAATACCGCCGCAATCCAGAGAGCAAAGCGGGATTTGGCGCGCATAAAAACAGTCCTCAGAGAGGCTGAAATCTCCTTATCAAAGGGATAATACGAGGTAGTGATGACGGAACGCGGATTGCGAAAAGGGTTGGTCGGGACTGTTGTCAGCAACCGGATGGAAAAGACCGTTGTGGTCCTGGTGGAACGGCTGACGAAACATGCTATCTACAAAAAATACATCAGAAGCCGGTCCAAATATATGGCCCATGATCCCCGGAACAGTTGCGCCATT
>JAWLET010000196.1:0-5311 GCA_041685955.1 Desulfobacteraceae bacterium
GGGCTGTCGGTGGCCACCCGGCCGGACTGTGTGGATAAGAAAGTGCTGAGGCTGCTGGCGGGCTACAGTTCCAGTCGCCTGGTATGGATCGAGTACGGACTTCAGTCCGCCCATGACCGGACCCTCAGACGCATCAACCGGGGGCATGATGCGGCCTGTTTTGAACAAAGTGTTTATCTGGCCCGGGAGTTTTCCCTGAACATCTGTGCCCATGTGATCCTGGGGCTTCCCGGAGAAGATCCCGACATGATGGTGAAGACCGCTCGATTCCTCGCCCGCCTCCCCATTCAGGGGGTCAAGATCCATTCGATGTATGTGGTGGCCCACACCCCGCTGGCCGCCCTTTATCAAAGGGGGGAATATCGGTGCCTGACCCTGGCGGAATATACGGATTTGGTGATTGATTTTCTGGAGAGGCTCCCCCCGGAGATGGTCGTCCAGCGCCTCACCGGGGATCCCGTAAGATCCGAACTGGTGGCCCCTGAGTGGGCCCTTTACAAATCACACAACCTCAAAAGGATTCGGCACAGGCTTGAACAAAGGGATACCTGGCAGGGGAGATTGTACGAAGGGTAGGGCAGGGGAAAAACAGGTGGGCTCCCCGGGGTTACTTGTAAGGCTCTCCCACTTTCTTGCGCAGGATCTGGTCCCTGGCAACTTCATATTCACTGGTCCCCGGAACCAGGGCTTTGTTTTTTGCCAGTTGGTCTGAGACCTCCTGTTCCGCCTTTTCAAACTGAAGGCTGCTCTTGCTGATGACCCGGTTGATGGCATGGTATATCTCTTCATCCGTGCCGTAAATTTCGATCACATGGGGGTCGTCGATAAGGACCTCCATCAGATACTGGGTCATATAAAGGGAATACGGGTTGGGCCGGGGGACCAGATTGCGGATGGGAGAGATGAAATAATCGAAATCGAATTCAGAACTGTTCAATGCGGCCTTGAGTCCTTTCAGAATGGCATCTGACACCGCCGCCGAATTATCCGTTTCGATGATCCTTTCTTCCAGCAGATTCTGGGAAAGCCTTCCGTGTATTTCAGGGATTTTAAACCTGAAAAACCGGCTTTTTTGAAAGGCCCGTTGTTTTTCCTGCCTGTCCAGGCGATCAATAAGCCTGTCCTGAACCCTGCCGCTGTCTCTTGTTTCCATGGGTGATCCGTATAATCCTTATTGGCGTTTAGGTTTTCTTTTTTGAATCGGTCTTTGAATCGCTGGAAGTGGTTTTGTTAGACTCGGTCTTGGATGCCTTGGCTTCGGGTTTGGACGCGGAGGGGGTGGAATCGGATTCTGCCGACGATGTCGATTTACTCTCCGGTGTGCCTTGACCCGATTTTTTGGCATAATCGGTTACGTACCACCCGGTCCCTTTGAGATGGAATGTACTGTGAGAGATGAGCTTTTTCATCCGGGAATGGCACTGCTCGCATTCCGTGATCGGGGAATCGGAGAATTTTTGTAGAACCTCCACATGATGGCCGCAATGGTCACACTCATACTCGTAAATGGGCATGTTTTGGATACCTCCCTGCTTATGTACACAATACATCGCTGAAAATTAAAATGCCATAGCGCATTTTCTGTGCCCGTCATAAGACTCAAGCACATAGTCCAGCATGGGTATGGAACACCTGTTTAATATGTCAAAGGCCCTGGCATGCACCACCGCTTCCTCCTCGGATCTCGCTGCTTCGGACAGCTCAAATCGCTGGGAGAAATTACAGAACCTTACAATATGAACCAGTTCATGGGTGAATATGTACACCAGTAACGGCAGCAACGCCAGCCTTCGGTCTCTGTTCACCGCCTCCAATATCAGATGATCCTGAAGGCAGATAAAATAAAAGCGGCGCATTCGCGTTCTTAATACCGGCGGACCCGCATCCTGTTCGGCCCGCTTTAACACCGCAAGGGCAAAAGAACTGATCTCATCCGAACTCAAAGAACGGAGCGTTTTCACATCATACCCGTGGCGTTTCCATTGCCGAAACGAAAATTTGTAGAAATCCGAGGTCGCATCTTCGGCAATGGCAAGGGAATCGCTCACGATCATGAGGTCCTGGCGGCTGAAGGAGACCATGTTAGGATTCTCTTATCCGGAAATTTCAACAAAAGATAAGGTCGGCAATGAAAAAGTCAATCCCTGCACAGGGGTTTTTCATGGTGGCGGTGACTGGATTTGAACCAGTGACTCTGCGGATATGAGCCGCATGCTCTGACCAACTGAGCTACACCGCCGTGTACCGTTCAGAGAACCTGAGACCGACCCTAATGTAGCGCGGTTTTGGGCATTGTCAATAAAATATTGGGACCCGGGCGGGTTATCTAATTAAAAAGTGGGCGCCCGGGAGGGTCCCCGGCGCCCATGGTCTTCAAAGTCGGGGCCTACTGGAGCTTTTTGGCTTCTTCCGTGAGTGCGGGGACCACATCGAACAGATCCGCCACCACCCCGTAGTCGGCCTTTTGAAATATGGGGGCATCTTCGTCCTTATTGATGGCCACAATCACTTTGGATGTGCTCATTCCCGCCAGGTGCTGAATGGCCCCTGAAATACCGCATGCCACATACAGGTTCGGGGAAACCACCTTGCCGGTTTGGCCCACCTGGTCCGAATGGGGTCGCCATCCCGCATCCACTGCCGAACGGGAGGCGCCCACCGTCCCCCCGATGGCGTCGGCCAGTTCCTCCAGGATGTTGTAATTCTCCGGTCCCTTCATGCCTCGACCGCCGGACACGATCTTTTCGGCCTCTGTCAGGTCGATCTTTCCGCTTTCGTCTCTGATGACGTCCACCACCTTGGTCTTGAGGTCCCCGTCATCCAGACTGAAATCCGCATCCATGACCTGGGCTGAACGGGATGTGTCAGGTTCGGCGATACTCATGACGTTGGGCCTGGCAGTGACCAGTTGAGGGATGCTGTCTTCAAAGGCCACCTTGGTATAGGCCTTACCCGCATAAATGGGTCGTGTAGCCACCAGATTCCCGTCTTCTATGGCAAAGGCCGTGCAGTCCTGGGCCATGCCCACATCAAGCTTGCCTGCCAGTCGGGCGGACAGGTCTTTTCCCTCCACAGAAGCGCCCAAAAGAAGCACCGCCGGATCATTGGCCTTGATGAGTTGGGATATGACCGATACATAACCATCCGTGGTGTATGGTTCCAACCTGGGATCATCAGCCACCTGGATATGGTCCGCCCCGTAATGTCCCAGTTCGGCGGCCTTGTCCTTTATATTGGAGCCAAGCAATACCACGGTCAATTCCTGACCCAGGGCATCGGCCAGGCGTCTTCCCTCACTGACAATTTCATAGGTGATTTTTCTGAAGTCTCCATCTCTCTGCTCAGCAATTGTCCATACTCCCTGTGCCATTTTTGTCTCCTTAATATATCTATGTAATACGTATTATTCCGATAATCTCCATAAAAGCCGGATTCAGCAATACACTTAGATGGCCTTGGCTTCTTCATGGAGCAGCTTGGCCAGTTCGGCCGCTTTTTCCTGAGGTGTCTCGCCTTCGACGATTTTTCCGGCCGCTCTTTCCGGCGGCGGGGTCATCTCCAATATTTTCACCTTCCTGGCCCCTTCCCCGAATTCGCCGGCATCCAGCCCCAGATCAGCCAGGGTTTTTTCCTCGAGGGGCTTTTTCTTGGCCTTCATGATTCCCGGCAGGGAGGCATACCTCGGTTCATTCAATCCCTTCTGGGCCGTTATGAGGGCCGGCAGGCTGGATTCAATAACCAGGGTTTCGCCTTCCACGGGCCGGTTTACCTTGACAGATTTTCCGTCCTCGGCCGCCTCCACCTTTACGATCAGCGAAAGGCTCGGGATACCGAGAAATTCAGCAAGCGCGGACCCCACAACTCCCATATCGTCATCTACGCCGCGCTGGCCTGTAAAGACGAGATCATATTCCATATCCTTAATGGCTGCGGCCAATGCCTTGGCCGTGGCCAGGGAATCGCTCCCCTCAAGGGCCTCATCCGTGATTAATATTCCCTTATCAGCGCCCATGGCCAGGGCGGTGCGAATAGACTCGGTGACCCTTTTGGGGCCCAAGCCCACCACGGTAACCTCACCCCCGAATTTTTCTTTCAGGCGAAGGGCCTCTTCCACACCGAATTCATCATACGGATTGATGACCCATTTGACGTCGTCTGTAACAATGGATTTGTTATCCGGTCCGATTTTGATCTGGGTCTCCGTATCCGGGACCTGTTTTAAGCAGACTACAATATTCACTTTGCTGTCCTCCTTTCTCTCACCTTGGTTGGCTTCATGGCTATAGGGAATTCACAACAACCCCGTCTTTTTCACAGACGGGTCGTGTCGCTTCCCTAATTCCGTATACCTGCTAAAAAATAGTCACTGATCTGATTGGCAACGATTCTGATATCATACTCTTTACGGCTTGACAATACCCAAAATCTGGACACTTCATCCAGTGCCCCGAAAAAGGCCCGTTTGGCCACGCCGGGGATTACCTGGGCCTTGAAAATCCCTTGTTGCTGGCCCTCCATAATAATATTTCCGATGATATCTAAGTAGTGGATAAACCCCTCATTTTTATATTCCTTCATGAATTTTCCGCTTTGTCGCAATTCCACTTGAATAATTTCAGCCATATCTTTATTATTTTCAATGAGCTCGAGGTGGGTGAATGCAAATGTCTTCAATTTTTGCGAGGGGTCATCTATTCCTTTGAGCTGCTGGGTCATATTATCCAAAACCGCCTTCATCTGCTCTTCAAACAGACAGATCAGAATGTCATCCTTATTTTCGAAATAGATATAGATGGTTCCATCCGCCACCCGGGCTTCTTTGGCAATCTCGGATATCTTGGAGTGATAGAAGCCGTTTTTGGCGAAAACCCGTGTGGCTGCCTCGATGATGCGATAATATTTGCCGTTGTCTTTTCGTTTACTCATGGTATTGAATGGTTGATGAATGATTATTCATTCATGAACTTGATAGCATCACATCACCGCTGTGTCAAGGCTTTTTTAAGCCCCGCCCGCCTTGAGCGTTGTTTTGCATCCCAAGAGACTCATCCCTATCTCATATCCAAAATGGGATCATCTGAAGTCGATGCAGTCCGGGAATTCATGTGCAGCGCGAGATGATCTCAACACAGAATAATAATCGGGAAATATCTCCTTGACAAAAACCGGGCCTTTGATTTAGATTGCACAGGCAAAATCCATAAGGAGAGGAGGCGATACTGAATACGGAATCCTGGTGACCAGGTTTTGTAAATTCAACTTCATTACGATAAGGAGGAGATCCATGCGTAGATTACTGTTTTTGTCAACG
>JAWLET010000197.1:0-5290 GCA_041685955.1 Desulfobacteraceae bacterium
ATGACATTGAGGATTACCTGGAAAAACAAAAGCGTGAAAGGATGTACAAAATGAGCGATGAGAAAAAAGTCAAAGATATCATGATCCCCATAGAGGCGTACGATAAAGTCTCCGTCAGCGCCCGTCTGTGCGACGCCATCAGCACTCTGAAGAAAAATGATGAGGACATCAAGCAGTGCGGCAAAGGCACGCCCCATCGGACCCTTTTTGTGGTGGACGGAAAAGATAAAATCGTGGGCAAGCTTTCCATGTATGATCTCATACGGGGGCTGGTGCCGGAATCCGCAAAAAAACCGGAGGTTTCCAGGGCCTACCACGGCATGCTCTCTTCCCGGGCTCAGGAAGTGGTCGATGAAGTCAGTGAATTTCAGGAAGAATTCAAATGGCTCCATACCACCTTTTTCGAGCTGGTCGGCCAGGAATCCCAGAAACGGGTGGAAGACATCATGGCGCCGGTCAAAAAATCGGTGATACGGGAAGATGACCGGATAAATCAGGCCGTCTACGTCATGTTCAAGGAGCAGATCCGACAACAGATCATTTACCGGGGAAACAAGGCGGTGGGCGTCATCAACCTCAACGTCATATTCTCGGAGCTTTTGGCCATTGCCGGCCCTGAATGCGGCATCAACTGGTGATGTTGACAATTCTCCCTACCCCCCCCTCCCTCAAGCCCCATCTCGACCGGCTCTACCGCTTTTACAACTCCCGCCGGTGGGTCCACCCGGATCCCCTGGAATTTCTGTACCACTACCCTGAGTTGAAGGATCGGGAAATCGCGGGGCTCATCGCCGCTTCTCTCGCCTACGGCCGAGTGGACCAGATCTTGAAAAGCGTATCCTGGGTCCTGGACAAAATGGGACCTTCCCCCCATGCCTTCCTGACGGAATCCTCCCACAAGGCCTTTGAAAAGCGGTTCAGGGGATTCAGATACCGGTTCACCACCGGAGCGGAACTAACCCTTCTCCTCACCGCCGTCAAGCATGTCATTGAAACATACGGGGGGCTCTATGCCTGTTTCCTTGAAGGATTGGACCCCGGGGATCCCACCACCCTCTCCGGCCTCTCCTTTCTGGCCCATGCCCTCCGGGGCCCGTTGGGCGGCCCCAACTCTCTGGTCCCTGATCCGGCCGGAGGGAGTGCATGCAAACGGCTGAACCTGTTTATGCGGTGGATGGTGCGAAAGGACGGTGTGGATCCCGGCGGGTGGGACCGGGTGTGGGCCAGAAAGCTGGTCATCCCCTTGGATACCCACATGTACCGCCTGTCCAGACTGCTGGGCCTGACCTGTCGAAAGACGCCGGACATGGGCGCCGCCAAAGAAATCACCTGCGCGTTTGCTGAGATATCCCCTGAAGACCCGGTTCAATATGACTTTGCCCTCACCCGGCTGGGAATTCGAAGGGATGAGGGCATGGAAGGGTTTTTGGACCGCTGCCGCGCGCTTGAGCCCTGAGCCTCCGGGCTGCACGGGAATTTCCTGTCATAGTCGATTTTTGTCAAAAAACACTTGACTTCAGAACAGGTCTGATATTACTCTCGGAAAAATGAATGAAAGTTCATTCATGTCTGCGCAACGCGTGGGGCAAGACAAATAGCAGATCACTCAACTTTTGCATAAGGAGGCGTCTATGGACAGAAGAATAGAAAAAGCCGGGGTCATCGGGGCCGGGGTAATGGGGGCCACCATTGCCGCTCAGTTGGCCAATGTGGGCATCGAGACCACCCTGCTCGATATCGTCCTCCCCGAGCTGGGAGAGGATGACAAGAAAAAGGGGCTTACACCGGAAAGCAAGGCGTTCAGAAACAAATTAAGCCAGAAGGGGCTGGAGGGCGCCCTCAAATCCAAACCCGCTTCCTTCTATGTCCCGGAAAATGCCAAGCTCATCACCATCGGCAATATGGAAGATGATCTGGAGAAACTCAAGGAGGTGGACTGGATCATCGAAGTGGTGGTGGAACGGCTGGACATCAAGCAGAAAGTGTTTGAAAAGATCGAGACCGTGCTCACCCCCGGGACCATGGTCACCTCCAATACGTCCGGCATTCCCTGCAAGTCCATGTGCGAAGGCCGTTCCGAGAATTTCAGAAAACATTTCGCCATCACCCATTTTTTCAATCCGCCGAGATACATGAAGCTTTTGGAACTGGTGCCCGGACCGGACACCCTTCCCGAGGTGATGGATACCTTGTCCGAGGTCTGTGACCGGGTAATAGGCAAGGGGATCGTATATGCCAAAGACACCCCCAATTTCGTGGCCAACCGCATCGGCACCTTCAGCATGTTCGCGGTCATAAAGGCCATGACCGACCTGGGACTTTCCATCGAAGCCGTGGACAAACTCACCGGGTCGGTGGTGGGAAATCGCATGGCCTCTTTCAGGACCGCGGATCTGGTGGGCCTGGACACCCTCCTTCATGTGGCGGACAATGTGTATGAAGGGGCGCCCGATGATGAACAGCGGGAGATGTTCAAGGCCCCGGATTTCATATCCAGCATGCTGGAAAAAAAGCTTCTGGGCGATAAAACCAAGCAGGGGTTTTACAAAAAGACCAGGGACGATGAGGGGAAACGGCTCATCCTCTCCCTGGATTACACCAGCATGGAGTACACCCCCCAGGAAAAGGTCCAGTTCGGCTCCCTCGAGGCCGCCAAAAACGTGTCCGGCACAGGAGAAAAGGTCAAATCGCTTTTCTATGCCAAGGACAAGGCCGGGGAATTCACCTTCAGAACCCTGTCTGAAACCCTGATCTATGCCGCCAACCGCATCCCGGAAATCGCCGACGACATCGTGAATGTGGACAATGCCATGAAATGGGGCTTTGCCCGCAAGTTGGGGCCCTTTGAGATGTGGGATGTCCTCGGGGTCGGCAAATCCGTGGAAAAGATGAAGGCCGCGGGTTATGAGATTCCTGAATGGGTGGAGGAGATGCTCGCAAGCGGCAAGGAATCCTTTTATAAAAAGGAGGCCGGGGTCCTCTATTTTTACGACCTCTTTTCCAAAGACTACAAACAGGTCCCGCTCAAACCGGGCGTCATTCTTCTGCCCTCCCTCAAGGATCAGGGCAAAGAGGTGGCCGCCAACACCGGCGCCTCCCTGATCGACATCGGCGACGGCGTGGCCTGTCTGGAATTTCACGCCAAGATGAATGCCATCGGCGAAGACATCATTGCCATGATTCATCAATCCGCTGATAAGGTCATGGCGGATTTTGACGGTCTCATCATCGCCAACCACGGGGACAACTTTTCAGTGGGGGCCAACCTGGCCATGGTCCTGTTTGCGGCCCAGGAAGAGGAATGGGACGATCTGGACTGGTCCATCAGAGCGTTGCAAGATGCCCTAATGAAACTCAAATATCTGAAAAAACCGGTGGTGGCCGCACCCGCGGGCATGGCCCTGGGCGGCGGTTGTGAGATATGCATGGCCGCGGACCGGGTCCGCTTTGCGGCGGAGAGCTATATCGGCCTGGTGGAAGTGGGCGTGGGCGTGGTTCCTGCCGGAGGTGGATGCAAGGAACTGCTGATCCGCAACACGGACCATCTTTTTGAGGTGCCCAAAGGCGGCATCTATCCCAAGCAGATCGAGATGATGCCCTTCATCGCCCGGGCCTTTGAGACCATCGCCATGGCCAAGGTGGCCACCTCCGGACCCGAGGCCGTAAAACTCGGCTATCTGAGGCCCACGGACCAGATGACGGTCAACCGGGATTACCTGATGCAGGATGCCAAAAACACGGTCCTGGCCATGAACCTGGAAGGGTATGTTCCCCCCAGGCCCAAGGATGAGATCCGGGTTCCGGGAACCAATACCCTGGCCATGATCAAATTGGCCCTGTGGACCATGCACGAATCAGACTTTATCACCGATCACGATGTGACCGTCTCCACCAAGGTGGCGCATGTGTTGTGCGGCGGTGAGGTACTGGCCGATACCCAGGTTACCGAGCAATACATTCTGGACCTGGAAAGAGAGGCTTTCCTGAGCCTGTGCGGCGACCCCAATACCCAGGCCAGGATGCAGCATATGCTCACCACGGGCAAGCCCCTCAGGAACTGATAAAAAAGAGATTAAAGCAAATCAGAGACGTAAACACATAGGTGGGAGGACGATATGATGAAAGAAGCCGTAGTGGTTGCTGCATGCAGGACGGCAGTAGGAAAGGCCCCTCGAGGCATATTGAAGGACACCCGGCCGGAAGCCATGGGCTGCGCCGTGCTGGGGGATTTATTGAAACGGGCCGGAAACCTGGACCCCATGCTCATCGACGATGTGATCATGGGTTGCACCTTTCCCGAGGCCACCCAGGGTCTCAACATCGGACGGGTCCTGGTCATGTCCATGGGCTGGCCGGACCGGGTCCCGGGCATGACCGTGAACCGGTTCTGCTCTTCCGGTCTTCAGGCCATTGCCATCGGCGCTGAAAAAATCATGTGCGGGTTTGCGGATGTGGTGATATCCGGGGGCGTAGAGAGCATGAGCCAGATCCCCATGGGCGGAAGCATGATGTATCCCAACCCCGCACTGGTGGAAACCCGACCCGGCGCCTTTACCGGCATGGGACTCACGGCCGAAAATGTGGCGGAACGATTCAATATCAGCAGGGATCAACAGGATGAATTCGGGGCCGGGAGCCAGCAAAAGGCGGAGGCCGCCATCAAGGCCGGCCGCTTCAAGAGCCAGATCGTGCCCCTGACGGTCAAAAAGCAGAAACAACTGTCCAACGGCCGCTTTGAATTTGAGGACTTCATCTTCGACACGGACGAGGGGATGCGGCCCGGCACCACCAAGGAGAGCATCTCCGGCCTGAGACCGGCCTTCAAGCCCAATGGAACGGTCACCGCGGGCAACTCCTCACAGACCAGCGACGCGGCCGCAGCGGTCATGCTGATGTCCAAGGAAAAGGCCAAGGAGCTGGGACTCAAACCCATGGCCACGTTCAGATATCACGCCGTGGAGGGCTGTGAACCCGAGTATATGGGTGTAGGGCCTGCGGTGGCCATTCCCAAGGTGCTCAAGATCTCGGGCATGAGCCTGGATCAGATGGAGCTGATTGAACTCAACGAGGCCTTTGCGGCCCAGGCCATCTACTGCATCGACACCCTGGGGATCAATCAGGAGATCACCAATGTGAACGGCGGGGCCGTGGCCCTGGGGCATCCATTGGGGTGCACCGGCGCCAAGCTGACCACCCAGCTGATCTATGAAATGCAGGAGCGGAAATTAAGATGGGGCCTGGTCTCCATGTGCATCGGTTTCGGCATGGGCGCGGCCGGCATATTCGAGAT
>JAWLET010000014.1:0-23246 GCA_041685955.1 Desulfobacteraceae bacterium
GTGTCGGGTATCGGCTAATTCGTTTCTTACTTCTGACACCTGACACCTGACACCTGTTTCCAGGAAGAACCGATCCCCATGGTCTCACAAACACTCCTGGAAGATCCTTTTATAATAATGGAGTTTCCATTTGGATTGCCCGTTCCTCAGATTTCTCCAATATGGCGGCCGCTCACATCACCAGGGGCCAAAATGTACAAAATCCGGATGTTCCAAAAAAAAGGACCTACGGATGAATTGCCGTAAGTCCTTGATTTTATTGGTGCCGAGACGCAGAATTGAACTGCGGACACGGGGATTTTCAGTCCCCTGCTCTACCGTCTGAGCTATCTCGGCGCGTTCAAAAATTCCTTATACCCAAATCAAAAAGCCGGGTCAAGTGCAATTTGGGAAGAATTTTGGATTAGGGATTGTTTTTGTCTTCCGGCGCTTGGGGTTCAATTTCCAGTTCCAGGGGTTCTATATCTTCAAGGTCTATAAAAAATTCATCCCCTTTGTCGGTCTGGTCTGACCCCAATTCCCCGGCGCCGGTTTCTCCCCCTTTATCCGGTTCCACCACACCCATTTTTTCCGCTAAGGCCTCTGTATCCCAGATGGAATGGTCTGAGGGTTCTGTTCCGGGCAAACCCGGTCCTTTTTCAAAGTCCTTCTCATGGTCTGCCTTTTTCTCTGTTTCCCCCTGGGGTTCAAAAGTTTCGAACTCAAGCGCTGGGGGCTCGGGTGGTACCCTGAACCGGCTTTGTTCGAGCGCCGGCGCCTCGGGTTCAAGGTCAAATTTGAGTGTCCCAGCCTCGGACTGCACTTGTTCAATATTGTATTCAAGCGCTTCGGTTCCGGTTTCACCCGTTTCCATATCCATATGCAGTTCCTCGGGTTCCCGGCCTTGGGGTTCTATGTCAAACTTTAGTTCCCCGGTGTCTGGTTCTTCGGATGGTATCTCCCCTGCGGTAAGGTGATCCAGACTTGCCATCAGTTCCTCCTGTGCCGAAGGGGTCAGGCCAGGCTCCGGCAGCTCAGACTCGCCGGATACGGGTGGTTCACCCTCTGTGATCAGGGCGTCCAGGAGGAAGGGGGGGGCAGGTTTGAAGCCGGGGAGGTTCATCTCTTCTCTTTCCGTAACCAGGGAATTTCCGCACTTTGGACAGGCATCATTGGAATCAAAACTGATATAATCACATTTTGGGCATTTCATGGTTCACTCCTTGGGCCCTCTACTCCTTACCCGCATACGCCCCGTCATAATCCAGCGTGCTCAGGGGGCTATCCACAGCAGACAGACGCACGGCATGCTGAACTTCTGAGATGAACAAGGTGTGGTTACCCGGTTTGCGGGTTTCCATGACCCTGCATTCCATATAGGCGATGCACTGCTGTAGCACGGGACAGCCTGTAACCCATGAGGCGATCATGGCCCTCATTTTTCCCTCATGCGTGGTGGTAAGGGCATAAAGGCCATAGGTCATTTTTTCGAGGACGGATATTGTGGCTGTTTTATCCATGGTTAAGAATGTTTCTTCCCTGTATTTCGGCAGCGTTTAATGGCATTTCGTGCCAGATAATCGCATCGCTCATTTTCAGGATGATTGTTGTGACCCTTAACCCATTTCCATTCGATATGGTGTTTCCGATCCAGTTGTAACATTTCTTCCCATAGATCCCTGTTGAGCACCGGCTTTTTTTGAGACGTCATCCAGTTTCTCTTGAGCCAGCCGGGCAGCCATTGGGTCATCCCTTTCATTATATATTCGGAATCGGTAAAGAGTCTTACCCTGCAAGGTCTTTTGAGCTGCCGCAGGGCTTCGATGACTGCTGTCATCTCCATGCGGTTATTGGTGGTATCCGGGGCGCATCCGGAAATCTCCTTTGTGATGTCCCCGTATTTCAACACCGAACCATACCCGCCGGGGCCCGGATTGCCGCTGCATGCCCCGTCCGTATAGATATCAACTGTGTTTTTGTTTCCCATATTCACTTGGTGGGGCCCCGAAACCGGCCGGTAATAAAAATAGTAATCTCAGGTTTCTCCGGATAATTGGTTTTTAGCCGCAATAGACCGCGGTAGTGCGCCGCGTCACCGGGTATACTGGTAAACCGGGCCCTATACCGCTTTCCCTTTTCCACCTCTTCAATGCTGTAGGTTACCTTTCCCTCCAGCGTGAACCGGTGAGGGGTGAGTTCAAGGGGCTTTTCCAGTTCAGTCCTCACTTCGGCGACTCTCGTAACCGGTTCGTCGATTTTCCCGCGCAGTTGGATATGCCGGGGGGAGACATGGACAGCAACCTGAACCGTCCCTTTTATCCGCAAAAGGAACTGTTTTCGGTTTGGATCATTGGTTTTGACTCTGGCTGATTTGTGAATAGTTCCCTGATAGCCTTTGGTGCGGACCTTGAGGGTTATTTTTCCTTCCCCACCCGGGGGAATGGCCCTGTCAAACCGGGCCACTGCACAGCCTCACCCCGGTTTTACACTTAAGATGCGAAGTTCTTGATTCCCTTGATTAAAGACTTTGAATGTATGGGCGACAACTTCTCCTTCTTTGACGGTTTTAAAGTCGAATTCGGGGGCTGCTATCACGATCTTGGGGCCATTGAACTCGGCAGCCGGCATGGGAGATGCCCATGTGCTTAAGATGACCATGATTCCCAGTACAAAGACGCCTTGTTTTTTCATGAATTTTTTCTCCATAGTTTTATCTTATGATGAACGATGCAGTTTATAGGAGAGAATATCCAGGGTGACCGTAAAGTCCATATTTTCCACCAGGCAGCATTCGGGAACACTGATCCGGGTGGGTGAAAAATTGAGAATGGCATTCACATTGGCATCCAACAGGCGGTTTGCCACGGGCTGGGCCGCAGAAGCCGGAGTGGTGATGACCCCGATCTCGATATCCAGATCCCGGATGGTCCGGTCCAGCTCTGCCATGGGCCTCACTGTAAGTCCCGAAGAGAGCATCTTCCCGATTTTGGTGGGGGCGTTATCAAAGGCAGCCACACACTTGAATCCCCGGACTGAAAGGTTCTCATGTTCCAGCAGCGCCGAACCCAGCTTTCCGATGCCCACAACACCAAGGTTCCACTCCCGGTTTATGGCCAGGATCTTCTTGATCTGGGTCTGCAGGTCGATGACGTCATATCCCACCCCCCTGATGCCGAATTCCCCGAAATATCCCAGGTCTTTTCTGACCTGAGCCGAATTGACCTGACAAAGCCATGCCAGCTTATCTGAAGAGACCATCCGATACCCATCAAATTCCAGTAACTCCAACTGGCGGTAATAGATGGATAATCTGGTAATGGTGGCTTTTGGTATTTTTCCCTTTTTGTTCATTCTCATACGCTTTTGGTGTATTTGAATTCATATCATTATAGGGCAAACGGACCCGCTTCGCAAGCGCTTTACGCCCTCCCGGCATATTTAAGGATGGTTGAGTGGCAACGCAGGGCCCAGGCGCCCTGTACAGGGCATTATCCGTTTGTTCATCGGTTTCTCAGGCGCTTTCAAAAATTGTGATGACAAACGCGCTTTTATATTTTAAAAAACCCATTGGCTGGTTATGGTGCTGAATGTCAGGTGAAATGCATAACAGGAAGGGAGAGAGCGATTCGATTATGGATCAGGAGACTCGATCGGCCATTATGGACCGCGTGGCTCAGGAAGCTTACGGGCAAAAGCTTTGTTTAAGGCTCACCGAATTGTCGGATGGCTATGCCATGGTGGAGATGGCGCCGGGAGAAGGGCATGCCAATATGTTCGGGATGGTTCACGGCGGCGCCATCATTTCCCTGATGGATGAAGCCTTTCAGGCCTCCTGTAATTCCCACGGACGGGTGGCCGTGGCCCTCAATATGAATGTGGTTTTTCATCGTCCACCGAAGATGGACCGAAAACTGAGGGCCGAATCGATGGAGGTCCACCGTTCGAAAAAGACTGCATCCTACGAGATAAAGGTATGGGATGAAAAGGGAGGCCTGATTGCATCGTGCCAGGCCTTGGCCTACAGAAAAGAGGAGAGGCTTCCTTTTCTGGATAGGTAGATACGAGACCCGGGTCTATGTTTGACAAAAAACCCATATTTCAATATAACATGTTGAAATAAGATAGGAGACAGGCAGTCAGTGGGAAAAGAAGTTTTAATATCCAGGGAAAAGATCCAGAAACGGGTCAAGGAACTGGCCGGTAAAATATCCATAGACTATCAGGGAAAGGAGCCCATCCTGGTGGGCATACTCAACGGGTCGGTCTTTTTTTATTCTGATCTGGCAAGAGAAATGAAAATCCCGGTCAAGGTCGATTTCATAAGGGCCTTCAGTTATGGTTCCGGGAAACACTCGAGTGGTTCTGTCCGGTTTACCAAAGACGTGGAGTTACCCCTGGAAGGCAAGGACATTATCATCATCGAAGACATTGTGGATACCGGCTTGACCCTGATCAAGATCAAAGATATTCTGAAGGAGAGGGGGGCCAGGACGCTGCGGATTTGTGCCCTTATTGATAAACTGGAACGAAGGGAAGAGGAGATTCATATCGATTATTGCGGGTTCGAGGTGCCTGAAGGCTTTATTGTCGGTTATGGCCTTGATTATGACGAAAGATACCGAAATCTGCCGGAGATTTATCTCCTCACATAGCCGGAGAGATCCCGGGATTAGGAGGAAGTTATGATCGTCCAGTGTGAGAACTGCCAATCCACGTTCAACCTTGACGATGCCCTTATCCAGGAAGGGGGAACCCACGTCAGGTGTTCATTGTGTAAGCACGTCTTCAAGGTGTACCCCCCGGAAGACATCTTTATTGCGGTTGATGATCAAGGGGCGGAAAAGGAATGGAGCGGACAAGGCGGGGAAGGGGAGAGCTCAGTCCTCGGGTTTACTGCGCAGGGGACTGAAGGGATGGGCCTGGATAAAGGCCAGGAGGCAGATCTGGATACAGTATACAAGGATATGTTTCAAGCATCTGCCAGGCGTGAGGAAGCCGAAGCGGAAATTGAAGCGGATTCCCTGCCGGTCGAGGAGGATGACCGGTATGTATCAGAAGCGGCAGACCAAGGAGAGGCGTTCGACGTCACGCGGCCGGGGGTAGATTTTTCCCTGGAAGACGAGGAGAATGAAGCGGAAGATATCCGCCATACCGAGACCCGGGAAAGGGAAGAACCGCCGGTAAAGAAGGGGCGGTCCGGGAAGTCCAGATTCCTTACGGTTTTTCTGGTGATCATTCTCCTCATTCTGGGTGCTGGGGCCGCTGTTGTTTTTCTTAAGCCCCAATGGATACCTCCTTATCTCTCCTTTCTCAAACCACCGGTCAAACAGGCGTTTTCGGATGCCGGCGTTCGACTCCTTATGTTCAAGGACGTGAGTGGTTCATTCGTTGAATCTGAAAAGGCCGGCAACCTGTTTGTGATCCGGGGGGAAGTGCACAACAATTATGGAAGCCCCAGAAGTTATATCCTCATCAAAGGAAATATCCTCGATGAAAAGGGTCAGGTGATAAAGTCGGAGTTGGCCTATGCCGGCAACACATTTACGGACGAAGAAATGAAGACCCTTCCATACGAGGATATTCAGCGGGCCATGAAAAACAAGGATGGAATGGCGAGACAGAACTTCAACATACCCCCCGGCGCCAGCATTCCCTTTATGGTTGCCTTTCAAAACCTGCCGGAAAACTTGAGCGAGTTTACCGTGGAAGCGATAAGCTCTTCGCCCGGGGCCTGACAGATGCCGCGGCTCCCGACCCCTGCAGGAGGAACGCTGATCCGGCGCAGGAAAAGTGCATTTCAGGCCGGCAGGGTGGAGTTGCGGAAGATTTCCTGGGCCTTTTTCAGGCTCTGTAGATCATCCACTCCCATGACTTCCGCTGAATCGTCGGCCACCAGGTAGCCTACCCTGCGACCGGATTCATGCAGATATTGGATCAGGTCGGTGATGAAATATTCTTTCACCCGGCAAACCTCTCCATGGATTGTTTTGGTGACAAAATGGGGCCTTGACGCCAAAGCCGAAAGGGCTTGATTGAGGACCGCCTTTCTGAAGGCATAAATCCCGGAATTACAGACTTGAAGCCGGTCTTGCTCAGCTGTTGACAGTCGATGCCAATATTCCCATTCGATGATTTGTTTGACCTCCTCCCCTTGGGTATCCAGTAACCCATATCGCTTTCTGGAGGCAGTACGAAACCCGAGCAAACTCAGATCATCATGATCTAGTTTCTGCACCAGTCTCAAATACGTTTCAGGCCTGATAAAAGGGACATCGCCCATGGTTACCAGGAGATGATCGAATGTTTCGTTTTCCAGAAACGGGCGCGCCGCAAGCAGGGCCCCGCCGGTGCCATTGAGCACGGGCTGTTCCCAATAGGAAATCCTTAGACCGTGAGTGGCGGCGATGACCGCCTCCTTGTGATGATGGACAACCACCCCTTTGGGGCCTGAAGGGAGGTTTTTAAGGATCTCAAGAAGAATGGGGTGGGCGCCTGCGTACGGACCGTTTTCAGGGAGAAGTGGGAGAAGGGTCTTATTGCCCTCATAGCCCTTCATGCGACTTCCCCTGCCGGCAGCAAGAATTAAAGAGGCGGTAATCATTGTTATGGTTTTCCCCTGATATTTTCTATGGGATCCGGCATTAAAAAGACATGCTTTTTAGTTGACGGATACCATTTCGGCTGTTATAGGATCAGAAAAGGCCCTCGACCGGCCTTCTTTCTAAGTTAATGGGGTTTATCTGGCATTTCCTCTGTAAGGATTCGTTTCCCTCTGGATAAAACAAAGATTCCACTGTCGGCCAGTTCACGATATATGATGCATGGTACAACCCTTGGCCCTCTTAACGGCCCGGTTCCGGCTCAAGACCCGGTTTGCACCATGGCAACAGGAACCAAAGCTCTGTTTCATTACCCCTTCGGCACCTGCCAGAACGTAAGAGAATTTTCCCATGCTCCCCGGGATGAGGGCAGGTCGGCCCGAATGTTGACAGACCCTTAAAAGCAGTGCGTTTTCCCTTTTCCATAGACACAGAGCGTGCACTCAGTGTCATTTATGTTTTCCCTGCAAATTCTGCGGGGATTACGCTGAAAGACCTTAACCCTTAGCATTTGACTTGTCAAAACTTTGTTTGTCCCATACGGAGGAAGCAATACCATGGAGTGTGCGTTTTGTGGAACAAAACTGAATATCAAGACCAAGATCATGAGAAAGGATACCTGCCCTCATTGCGGAAGAGACCTCAGATGCTGTAAGCAGTGCAAATTCTATGACCCTCACGCCTACAACGAATGTAAGGAGGTCATGGCGGAGCGGATCGTGGACAAGGAGCGGGCCAACTTCTGTGAATATTTCGTGCTCAAAGGAGCCTCCGGGGGCAAGGGGAAGACGGCCGAGGCCAGGGAGGCTCTGGAGGCATTGTTCACTCGATAGCCATGTGATGATCTACTATGAATTTGGCCATTGATCGTGGAAAACGCCTAAGATCTGATCCTGTGGCAGTGCAAATGTTCAGCGAGCGCATTGAGCTTAATTTCCGAACCATTTCCGGATGCAGTCCATCGAGGACTCAATCGCCTTCCCCTCCCGGTGCAGGGATACCACAAAGTAGGAGGGGTCCCCGGGGCCGTGTGTGATATACCCCGCCCGGGTCCGGATTCCCCTCAAAGAGCCGGTTTTGCAGAGAAGGCCGTTCTCAGCCGATAAGAGATGTCTATAAGGTTTGAACTGCTTGAGTATGGTGAGCATGTCCCGAGCACTGAGGCGGTTTTCCCTTGAAAGCCCCGATCCTTCCTGAATGTGAATGGTATGGGGTGACAGATACTGATTGGCATACTTCTGGAGGGCCTTTATTCCTTTTTTGAGGGTACCGGGGGGTCCGTATACCTGTGCACCCACGGCAATGAGGATCTGATTGGCCATAAAGTTGCTGGAAAACGCAAGCATCTTCTGGAGAACTTCCTCAAGGGGGAATATGGACTGATATGTGTACGCCAGTACATCTTCTGAGGTCACCGTACCAAACCGTATTTGCTCCGTATGTTGCACGCCCTTGGTGTTGAGAAAGTGCAGGAGGAGCCCTCCCGCGTATCGCGCCGCATCATGCCCATCATGGACAACAACATGCCGCCCCTGTTTGGCATTCAACAAACGGAGTTTATCCCTGGCAAAAGGGATAAGCGGGGTCTGGATCTCTGAGGATAGAGCATTTCCATTCCTATCCCGGTGAAAATGGACTGTATTGAAGTTCGCACACAGTGCGCCCACAGGGGCGTCATAAGGATTTGGGGAGCGTTCCCGGCCGGGAATTTTGATCCCGGGGGCAAAATAGGTACGATCAATCACGAGGCCTTTGAAGGCGGTCAGATGTTCCGAAAGGTCGTCCGTGATATTCAGAATGACCTCTGAGATGAAAAGGGGATCGCCATAGCCTTTGACTTTCAGATTCCCCTTCTGATCCAGGTAAAAGTCTGTCCTGAACCTGTAACGGGGTCCCAGGTAGTGAAGGGCGCTCAACGCGGTCAAAATTTTGAGGGTTGAAGCCGGGATGAATGGCCGGGTTGCGTTTTTGTCCAGCAGGATATGTCCTGCCGGGTCAGCGACCAGCAGGATATCCTTGGACGTGATAGACTGGAGGCAGGGATGAACCTCTTCAGCAGCGACGGCGTGAGAGGAGAATCCCCCCAGAAGCAGGGTTGCAAGAAGGAGAATCACCCCCGCCTTTTTCAAAATGAGGGGGAAAAAAATGTCCTTGCCCGGCTCCTTCATAAGGGGCTTACGGCGGCGATGGACCTGGACCGGATCACTTCCGGCCGTTGAAAGGGGATATTGGATCATCAGACAGGGAGGTGGTTTCGTCAAGTGGCTGTTGGAGATGCGTCTCTAAGAAATCGACCCGCTCGGCCAAGGATTTCCGCCGGTCCACAAAAATATGATATTCACCGTTTACACAACAGACTCCGCCCTTGAGTTTCAGCCCTGCTGCTTCCAGAACATCGTAATGGATTTGAATTCCCCTTTCAGCGGCCTGATTTTCAAGTGCTGAAAGTTTTTTCTGAAGGCGGGGTGAAGCGGTCTGGTTTCGTTTTTTGAATCCCATGACACCTTTAAATAAGCTCCGGTAAATAGGCTCCGGTAAATAAGCTCCGGTAAGTAAGGTCCGGAGTACAGGATGTAACAGGTTCAACCCGGTGGCCGAAAAGTTCCTGATTGTTGACACGGGAAGGATCATAAAGTATAGCGGCTTTCAAATCAAGTGCAGGATGTGATTTTTGACAACTTCATATCAGATGAAAACTCAGCAGGAGGATTGAATTGTCTTCATATTTGGAATCCATAGAGGATGTGATAAGGAAGCTGGCTCAAGCGGGCTATGTTGCGGACAGGGCCCTGGCCACGGTGCTCTTTCTGGCCCACCGCCTTGAAAAACCGGTTTTTTTAGAGGGAGAACCCGGTGTGGGAAAGACCGAGGTGGGACTGGTGATGGCACGGCTCTTTGATGTGCCCCTCATTCGCCTTCAATGCTACGAGGGACTGGACGCGGCCACGGCCCTGTATGAGTGGAATTATCCCAAACAATTGTTGCACATAAAACTCGAAGAGCATGGAAAGCGGGATCAAAAGGAGATTGAAGAGTACATCTATGGCCCGGAATTCCTGATAAAACGCCCGTTGCTGGAAGCCATATTGAAGTCCGAGGATCAAACCCCGGTACTCCTGATCGATGAGATCGACCGGTCGGATGAGGAATTTGAGGCCTTTCTGCTTGAAGTGCTCTCTGATTTTCAGATCACCATTCCGGAGATCGGGACCATGGTGGCTCAACAAAGACCCATGGTGGTGGTGACCTCCAATAGAACCCGCGATGTACATGATGCGCTCAAGCGCAGGTGCCTGTATCACTGGATCGAATATCCCTCTTTTGAGAAGGAATACAGCATTGTCATGACCCGGCTTCCCGGGGTGGAAGAACGACTGGCCCGACAGATTGTTGGATTTATCCAGGGACTGCGGGAGAAAGATTTTTTGAAAAAACCGGGAATCTCTGAGACGCTGGACTGGGCAAGGGCCCTGGTGGCCCTTGACCGCGAATACCTGGACCCGGTGGTTATTCTGGAAACCCTGGGGTGTATCCTCAAATATGAGGAGGATATCAAGCGGTTCCGGGAGGAGTTTGAAGCATCAGGTATGGAAATGGGTCAGGAAATGGCCCCCGCATGAACGCCCATGGGGTATGGAGGCGTCATTGGACAACGAGGCCGTGACCGAAAATAAAAGGGGACTGGCGGAAGCCGTGCTCCGGTTTGCCCGCTTTCTGAAAGGCCGGGGGTTTCGGGTGTTTCAGAGTGATATCCACTCAGCATTGCAGGCCCTGGAAGTGATATCCCTTCAGGAAAAGCAGGATTTCTATAATGTACTCCGGGCAAATCTGGTGTCCACGGACACGGAATGGATCCAGTTCGAGTCTTTGTTCCATCAGTTCTGGGACCAGCAACTGGACGAACAGGTCAGCGGGAAGGCCCCGGTAGGTAGGGTTGAGAAGGCGCAGGGGCAAACCGTGCCTGATATTTCCCGGAACCGGGCTTCGGCGACCACCCCGGCTACGAAAGACATAAAAGCGCGGGAATGGCTGGAAGGGGTGGCCTACAGTCCAGTGTCCAGGGTGGAAAACAAGGCCTTTGATCGCCTGCGTAAAGAAGATATACAAGTCGCCCAGCTTGCACTTAAAAAGTTAATTCATCCGTTTCGGGTGACCGGATCGAGGCGTTTCGAGCCCGTCCATGGGTATGGGGCCATAGATTTCCGGCGCACCTTCAGGGCCAGCCTGAAAACCATGGGGGTTCCGTTTGAATTGTTCTATAAACGGAGAAAAAAACGGCTCAAACGTCTGATCATATTGGCCGATGTGAGCGGCTCCATGGATCGATATGCCCGTTTTGTGATGCCCTTTTTGCTGGGAATCCGGGGTGTGGGGGCCAGGACAGAGGTCTTTGTATTTTCAACTTCTCTGACGCGTATCACTTTTCTTATCAGACACTTGGAGGTGGACAAGGCCCTTGAGCATATGGCCCGGGAAGTGCCGGAATGGTCTGGCGGCACCCGGATCGGCTACTCCCTTGGGCAGTTTAACCATGCAGAGGGGACCCGGTTTTTAAATACCAGGAGCGTGGTGGTCCTGTTGAGTGACGGGTGGGATCTGGGAGGAAAGGCCGTGTTGAAAAAAGAGATGGCACACCTGAGCAGGAAGGTCCATTCGGTGATCTGGCTGAATCCGCTGGCCGGGGATCCATTCGCCGGGTCCATTTCCCAGGGGATGGCGGTGGTCCTGCCCTATGTGGATTATCTTCTCCCTGCAGACAGTCTGAACAGTCTGAAACGGGTGGGCCGCCTGTTGTCAAGGCTTATGATTCACTGAGGAGCCCCTTAAAAAAGGCCTCTTTCCCCCCAATCTCTGTCAGGAACATTTTAAATCTCTCACTGAGACGGGCCTTCTTCGATCAGTTCAACCCCTTCCGGAAGATCGAGGCTGAAAAAATTCTCTGGAAACCTCTCCTTTTCTTCAAGTCCCTCAAGTTCAAAAACGGTGATGGTCCCCATGAGGTTATGGATCCGGATCTCACTGATTTCATATTCGGGGGTAACGGTCAGGTCGATGCGATCCACCTCCTGCCAAGGCGGGTCAGGTTTCAGTTCCATGGGGTAATTCTGTTGTTGATCTGTGTCGTGTAGGATGACCTGAAAATTGTTTTCAACCTTTTCCATACCCCTGAATATGTCGGTTAATAGTTTCAGCTCTCGGCCAAACTCCTTGGCCGGATACCGGTAGGCCTTCTCTTCTTGGGGGACGTACCACCACAGGGAAGAACCGTCGGTGATGATGATTTCAGAATGGGGTTTTTCCTGTTCCAGCTTTAGAAAATGCGGAGGCTGGAAATAGATGTGGCCGGATGCCCGATCCCCCCTGGCTTTTTTGCCCAACATGGTCATGGAGCGGGTGATGACCTCGCGGTGGTATTGGACGGAGAGTCCGGAGAGGTCCCCGTAGGTGGCACGGATCCCTTCTATGATGCGGGTCAGATCAGGGGCAGCCATGGCCCAGGGGGTGTGAAGAACAAAAAATGCGATGATCGCCATACTCAAGAAAGTTTTTTTACATGGTTGCATACAAAGTACTCCTCTTTTAAGTTCCACTTTGTGCGGATCTTTGAACCCGACCCCTGACACCCGACACCTGATCCCTGACCCCTTTACCTTCCCTTTTTCCCAAAGACCTCCCGGGGCCTGACCCCGTCCGAAGGACCCACGATCCCGTCCCGCTCCATGGCCTCGATCATTCTGGCGGCCCGGTTGTATCCCACCCGCAGTTTACGCTGCAGCATGGAGATGGAGGCCTGGCCGGTCTTGGCCACCACATCAATAGCCTCATTGTATTTTTCGTCCTGTTCCATGGGCTCATCTTCCACCTGATCCGCTTTGGCGATTTCTGAAAGGATAGTGTCGTCATACTCCGGTTTTCTCTGTTTTCTCAAAAAATCGGCCACATCCTTTATCTCGTCATCCGAAAGATAGGCGCCGTGGATCCGCATGATCTGGCCCACACCCGGAGGCATGAAGAGCATGTCCCCGTCTCCCAGGAGGTGTTCAGCCCCGATGCTGTCCAGGATGGTTCTGGAGTCCACCCTGGAGGATACCTGGAAAGAGAGCCTGGTGGGAAAATTGGCCTTGATAACGCCTGTGAGCACATTCACCGAGGGACGCTGGGTGGCAATGATCAGATGGATGCCCGCGGCCCGGGCCATCTGGGCCAGGCGGGTGATGGATTCTTCCACTTCCTTGGAAGAAACCATCATCAAATCCGCCAGTTCGTCGATAATGACGATGATGTAGGGGAGTGTTCGGTCTATTCCCCGGGAGGCGTCTTCCTCCACCGGAGGGGATGCCTTTACCATCTTGCGGTTGTAGGTCTCTATGCTTCTCACCCCCCGGTCCGACATGAGCATGTATCGCCGTTCCATTTCATCCACGGCCCATTTGAGGGCCTTGGTGGCGTCCTTGGGCTGGGTGACCACCGGATGAAGGAGGTGGGGGATGTCTTGATATACGGAGAGTTCGATTCTCTTGGGATCGATCATAAGTAACCTAACCATGTCAGGCGACAGCTTGAAGAGGATGCTCTGGATCATGGTGTTGATGGAGACGCTTTTCCCGGTCCCCGTGGCCCCGGCGATCAGGAGATGGGGCATCTTGGCCAGGTCTGCAACCATGGCGGTTCCGGTGATGTCTTTGCCCAGTGCAATGGGCAGCTTGTGCTTGGTGTGCTTGTAGGCCGGGCTGGAGAGGATTTCCTTGAAATAGACCATCTCCCGGTGGTTGTTGGGTATTTCAATGCCGATGGCCGCTTTTCCCTTAATGGGGGCCACGATCCGGATGCTGGGCGCCCTGAGAGTCAGGGCGAGGTCGTCGGAGAGGCCTGCTACTTTACTGATCTTTACACCGGGTGCAGGTTTGTATTCATACATGGTAATGACCGGCCCGGGAAGGATCTCCACCACCTCTCCTTCCACGCCGAAGTCCGACAACATCCTTTCCAGCCGCCGTGCATTCATTTCCAGGCTCTCTCGCTGAACCTTAACATTCTGTTTGTCCGGAGGCTCTTTCAGGAAATCCAGGGAGGGCAGTTCGAATGATCCGGCCACGTTCATAAAGGGGAACAGTTCCTGTTCCGGGGTTTTGGGCTTATCAGGGCTCGGTTTAGTAATGGTGACCTTGGGTTTTGACTTCAGTTTACTGCGGGCCATGGTGGTCTTGCGCGCCCGTTTCTTCCGCTCCCGCTTCTTGGCAATAATATCCCCGATTTTTCGTAATATGCCGAGGCCCCACAATCCGATGCTTGAAACAAGCCAGCCCAAGGAAAAATGGGTCAGGATCATCAAGGAGATAATGAAAATGGTCAGGAGACTGGCATAGGCCCCGAAATGGTTGAGCAGCCTTTCTGTAAATTCGGCCAGGTGAAGGCCCAACAGCCCGCCGGGCGCCATATCCCCGCCCTTGTAACTCAGCTCAGCACCGCATTGCAGGGCCAGGATGGCGGAAAAAGACATCAGCATGGCCAAGGCCGCCAGAATACTCTTAAAGGGAGATGCCAGGGGATGTCCTTTGAAGGAGAGGAAGGACAGCGTAAACAGGATCACAGGAAACCAGAACGCAGAGAACCCGATGCTGTCGAACATGGCGCCCGCGAGATGAGCCCCCACGGCGCCCAGAAGGTTTTGTGCCTGACCCACCGAACCGGTTGTATTCCAAAAGAGCCTGTCCGCAGGACAATAAGAGATCAGGCTGCCCCCAAAGATGATGGCGCAAAGTAGAAAGACCAGCCCCTGGATCTCTTTACGAATGGGATTTCCGGATCCCTCACGCGTGTCTTTCCTGTTTTTTTTAGGTGGTGTGGTGCGAGGCTTTGGTTTTCGTTTGCTCATAATGATGTTTGAGATCAGATGGTGATGATGACCGGTATAATGAGAGGCCGCTTTTCTATGACCCGGTAAAAAAAACGTTTCAGTCTCCGCTGGATCGCAGATTCCAGTTCTGAGGTATCAATGGGAAGCGGTCTTTCAATGTCGTTTAGGACTGAAGAGACGATAATCTCTGCGTCTTCCAGGATTGACCGGGCGCCGTCCTCAAAGGCAAAGCCCCGGGTGATGAATTCCGGACCGAATACTGTTTCCCCGTGGTTCTCATCCAGTGCCAGCAGGACCACCACCATACCATGCCCGCTGAGGCGTCTTCTGTCCCTTAAAATGGTTTCCCCCACATCTCCGACGCCTTTTCCATCCACAAGAATTCGGCCCGTGGGTATCCTGGCCTGGACATGAGGGGGCCCGGACTTAAAGCTGATCTGGTCTCCATCCCGAGCAACGATGACATGTTCCTCCGGCAGTCCCATGTCCAAGGCGATCTGCGCGTGATTGACCAGGTGTCTGAATTCCCCGTGAATGGGAATAAAAAAGCGCGGTTTGACCAGGTTCAACATGAGCTTCAGTTCTTCTTTTTTGGCGTGTCCGGAGGTGTGTATATCCGAGACTTTTTCGTAGACCACCCGGGCTCCCAGGCGGTAGAGCCTGTTAATGATGGCCGTAATCGCCTGTTCGTTCCCAGGGATGAATCGGGAGGAAAGGACGACCGTATCCCTTTCGTGGATTTTAATCCCCTTGTGTTTTTCCTGGGCCATCCGAGTCAAGGCGGACATGGGTTCCCCCTGGCTTCCGGTGGTGATGATGGTGATGTTTCTATCCGGGAATTGATTGATCTGTTTTTCCGTTATTTCAGTTCCTTCGGGTATGTCAATAAATCCTTCTGCTTTGGCGATGCCCACATTGGTAATCATACTTTTACCGTTGAAGACGACCTTGCGCCCTGACTGGACGGCGAGGGAGATGACCTGCTGAATACGGGAGATATTGGAGGCAAAGCTGGCCACGATGAGTCTCCCCTGGCAGGTCTCAAATAATTCGGCCAGGGTCTTTTTAACATCCTTTTCACTCATCGTAAACCCTTCCTTTTCCGCGTTGGTGGAATCGGAGAGGAAGGCCAGGACCCCCTGTTCACCGTAATGGGCAAAACGGTTCAGGTCGGTGGGTTCGGAGTAAACAGGCGTGGTGTCGATTCTAAAATCACCGGAGTGAATGACAATGCCTTCCGGGGTATGAATGGCAAGTCCCACACCGTCCACAATACTGTGGTTGACCCGGATGTACTCCACAGTGAACGGGCCGATCTGGGTCTGGTCTCCAGGTGCGATCCTTCTCAGGTCCGGTGCTTGAGCAAGGTGGTGCTCCTTGAATTTTTCTTCCAAAAGCCGTAGGGTAAAGCGGGTGCCGTACACTGGAACTGAAAATTCCTTGAGAAAAAAGGGCATGGCCCCGATATGATCCTCATGGCCGTGGGTCAGAAGAACGGCCTTGATTTTTTCCCTGTTTTCTTGAAGATAGGTGAACTCGGGGATAACCCGGTCCACACCCGGCATGTGGACATCCGGAAACATCAGGCCTGCGTCCACCACGAACAGGTAGGGGTCGTACTGAACCACCATCATGTTGAGCCCGATTTCTCCCAGCCCTCCCAAGGGGATGATTTTAAGCATAAGTCGTCTCGTTTAGGTCCGCGGTACACCTGGTTGCGATCCGCAGGCAGAAAAGGGTTGAAAATGCTCAGCAAGCGCTTCCCCCGTCCCGCTGTTTAAGCGGAACTGCAGGGTCCTTCAATATTATTTTGATGAATAAACAAGACCTTAACGGTTTAATCCGTTTCAGTCAATAAAGAAAAAGATATGAGGCCGCCCGGTTGGACAATGACCTTGATTTCACAGATCCCTTTGTGTTACTGGTACAAAAAGTCGATGTATGTGATCCGTTACATGCCGATAGGAGGCTTTGAAATGGAAAAAAAGGAGAAGATCAAATGGCTGGTGTAAATAAGGTGATATTGATAGGGAGGTTAGGGAAGGATCCTGAGGTCAGATATACCCCCAGCGGTGTGGGCGTGGCTAATTTTCCTTTGGCAACATCGAGGGAATGGAAAGACAAGAACAGCGGGGAGAAACAGGAAAGTACAGAGTGGCATAGAATTGTGGCCTGGCGCCGTCTCGGGGAAATCTGTGGCGAGTATCTTAAAAAAGGGAGCCAGATCTACATTGAAGGCAGATTGCAAACCCGATCGTGGGAAGACCAGGACGGGAATAAGAGATGGACCACGGAAATCATAGCCCAGAACATGCAAATGCTGGATTCTCAGGATAAGAGCAGTAGGGAGCAGTTTGGGGGAGCAGAGTCCCAATCTGACCAATACCCCGCTGAAGAACCGCTGAACGTACCGGAAGACGATATTCCCTTCTAAAGCGTGAAAGGGTCAACGGGCAGCGAAGACCGTTGACCCGCAGGGGAATTTTTACGTCACCTCATTATCCTCTTTATCCTTTTCCTCTTTTTCGTCGGGAGATGGAATCTCTTCTTTGGCCTCATGGGTGGCCTTTTTGAAGTTCTTGATCCCTTTACCGATTCCACTCCCGATCTCGGGCAGCTTGCCTGCTCCGAATATGACCAGGATAATGATCAATATGATGATCAGTTCTGGCATGCCTATACCAAACATCTACATCCCTCCTGATTTCGCAAAAAGATCGCCGTCATGAAGCTCCTCATTCGAACCCGCCATTGGTCAATTATCCGGAGGCTCTTTTAGCTGGTGGAGATCGAAAGATTTCCTGAACCTGGAAATTGTGCGCTGGTATTCACACCAGGCGGCCCAAAGTGCCATCCATTCTTCATTGTGCCAGAAAAGATTGGAATCGGTGGCGCCATGGCGCTTCATTTTCCTGAATTCCTCATATTCCGAACCGCAACTGTCGCAGAGGTTGAACTCAGCCTCGACCCGGCAGGTGGAATCAGTGGGATCCGAAGGCTCCATGTGACGTCCGCACATGGCGCATTTATACTGACATCCTGAGCAGTGGACGATCCGTTGAACCGTATCAAATCTATCGCGGTAGGTCTCTACCTGCTCTTTACGCTTTCTGTCTTCAAGTCGATGGGTGATATTGAGAACTTTGTCCATTCTCTTTCCCCGTGAGATCGGATTAAACATGGTTAAATGCAGATCAGGACTCTGCTAATTTTGAAAAATAATGCTATCATCAGCAAATGATCCAGTCAAGAAACCTTTCATCCTGAAGGTCATTTTTTCATGACCTCCAGCACGGTTTTTCCCAATTTTCCCAGATCCAGTGCCACGGTGATGCCTGCATCCTGAAGGGCCTTTATTTTGTCTTCAGCCCTTCCCTGTCCCCCGGAAATAATGGCCCCGGCGTGGCCCATCCGTCTTCCCGGGGGCGCGGTTTGTCCGGCAATAAAGGCGATGACCGGTTTGTTGAATTCCTGTTTTATATATTCGGCCGCCTGTTCTTCTGCCGTACCCCCAATTTCTCCGATGAGGACCACTCCCTGGGTTTCATCATCCGCTTTAAATCTTTTCAGATGATCAATGAAGCTGGTTCCGATTAAGGGATCTCCCCCGATTCCGATACAGGTGGACTGGCCCAGGCCCACGCGGGTCAATTGGTCCACGACCTCATAGGTCAGGGTCCCGCTTCTGGATATGACCGCCATGGGGCCGGGTTTATGGATGGACCCCGGCATTATACCCACCTTGGTTTTACCGGGTGAAATAATCCCCGGGCAATTGGGGCCGATTAACACCGACTGCCTGGTTCTTAAAAATCCGGCTACCTTTACCATATCGAGGACCGGGATTCCTTCGGTGATGCATACAATCACATCCATTCCCACTGAGGCTGCGTCGATGACGGCATCGGCCGCAAAAGGGGGTGGGACAAAAATGCAAGAGACATTGACGCCTTCCTGCGCCACCGCCTGCCGGAGTGTATTGAAGACCGGTACGCCTTCCACAGTTTTGCCCCCCTTTCCAGGGGTGACACCGGCAGCCACTACTGTATTGTATTTGAGCATTTGTCCGGTATGAAACTGGCCTTCTCTGCCCGTAATTCCCTGCACCACCACCCTGCTTTTTTCATCCACCAATATACTCATGATTCGTTAGCCCTTCACCTGCTTGGACACCAGTTCGGCCGCCTCCGAGAGATCTGAGGCCACCAGAAACTTCAGTCCTGATTCCTTTAAGATTTGTCGTCCTTCCTCCACATTCGTCCCTTCCAGCCGGACGATCAGCGGGAGGTCCATTTTTGTCTTTTCAGCCGCAGCCAGGACCCCTCGAGCCAATACATCACATCTCAGTATCCCGCCGAAGATGTTGATCAAAATGGCCCGGACCCGTTCGTCCTGGAGGATGATCTCAATCCCTTTGGTGATCATATCTTCGTTGGCGCCCCCCCCTACGTCCAGAAAGTTGGCAGGCTGTGCCCCGGCCATTTTAATGACATCCATGGTGGCCATGGCCAATCCGGCGCCATTGACCATGGCACCGATATTTCCATCCAGCCGGATATAATTGAGGTGGTATTTCTCGGCCATCAGCTCCAGCGGATCCTTTTCCCTGGTGTCTTCAAGGGCTAAAAGCTCCTTTTGCCTGAAAAGGGCGTTGTCGTCCAGGGTCATCTTGCCGTCCAGGGCGTATACCTTTCGATCTTTTGTAAACACCAGCGGATTGATCTCCACCAATGCGCAATCCAGGGTCATGAACACCTTGTACAATTTGGCCATTGCAGACAACAGGCCGGGCACGGCGCCGAGGGGCGGGGGCGGATCCAGGGTATAGAGCAGGTTTCTTGCATAATGGGGCATCCATCCGGATACCGGATCAATATGCTCTTTTTTGATAACCCCTGAAGAACGGGCTGCCTGAGATTCTATTTCCGTACCCCCGGCCTGGCTGAAGAGCAGGGTGGGACAGGCGGTGTCCCTGTCAATAACCATGCTGAGATAGAATTCACTGTCTACCTCTATCCTTTCTTCAATGAGAATCTGATTGACAACCACGCCTTCAGGGCCGGTCTGGTTCGTTCTCAAAGGTTTTTCGAGCATTGATTCGGTCGCGGTCACCACTTCATAAGGGTAGTGGACCACTTTTACCCCTCCCGCTTTTCCACGGCCTCCTGCATGAATCTGGGCCTTCACCACCCAGGGGGGGCCGCTTATGATTTGAGTCACCTTGTTGGCTTGATCTGCAGAAGTCACCAACTGGCCGTTGGGGATGGGAATCCCTGATTTCATGAAGATATCTTTTGCCTGGTATTCATGTAATTTCATTATCTTACTGCTCCTCGTAAAGTCCCCTGATTGCATCGGAGCCGGCAAGGCGATCTTGGGTCCGAAGGGTTCTGGAATAAGATTGGCGGCACCTGAAGGATTATGATTCCCCTTCATTTAATTGTCAAGCATGGGGCAAAGGTTTTGCACGCCCAATCCCACATGAGGGATGGTTGCCGTCCTTGGAGACCTGCACGCCGGTTGTATCAGCGGTGGAGATCTTGAGGTCCGGCAAGGATCCGGCTCGACCATGCCGATTTTCAAATGGCATCTTGTCAAAATATGAATTTGGGTGTAATATTGTTTTAAGGCCAAGTGAAGATGAAAGTCTTATCACAGGCAGGATTTCAGAAACTGATGCCTGAAAAAAGCTGGGCCAGATATCGCATGGGATGGATCAGTATGGTGTTGAGGATCCCGGTATGCGCGAAATTGTCCAGCATAATGATGCTGATGAGAATGAAGGGACCGTATCGGCTGACCTGGTTATATCTCTGGGCTGAGCGTGTGGGCAGCAGGTTTTCCAGCACGTGAGAGCCATCCAGGGGAGGAATGGGGAGCAGGTTGAACAATCCCAGGCCGAGGTTCATGAACAGAAGATAAAGCAGTGCCATCTGGTAGATCTCAACAGGAAGGAAGAAAAACCGCAAAAACATCCCGGCCGCAAACGCTGCAGCCAAATTGGTGAGGGGGCCGGCCAGAGACATGACAATGACATCCCGCTTGAGATTCTTGAAATATCGGGAATCCACCGGTACAGGCTTGGCCCAGCCGAAGTTGAAGAGGAACAGACACAGGGCGCCCAGGGGATCTATATGGGTCAAGGGGTTGAACGACAACCGTCCCATGCGCTTGGCCGTGGGGTCCCCGAGCCACAGGGCTGCCTTGCCGTGGGCATACTCGTGAATGGTGATGGCAAAGAGCAGAACAGGAATTCTAACGATCCAGCCGGTAATATCAAAAGACATGTCAGCGACATCCAGGGTATAGAGGTTATTGAGAGAGGGGAATTTCCCACGTATTAATGTCCGGTAAAAACATAAAAATATATCAATAAATCCTGCAAACGGCAAGGGCTAAATAGGGGAAAAGGTCTGGCGATTTGAATTTATGATGCGCCATCATGGAGGTATCTGAGAGTTTGCTTTTTTCAAAGAGAATTGATAGAGTAAAAAAATCCTATAAACCCGAGGCCGACCATGACAAGACCCAGGATATGCCTGACAGGGCACAAGGGATTTCAGCGGAATCAGCTGGCCGCAATGAGAAAGGGGTTGCGCAATCCATGGGCCGAGAAAAAATTAAGATCGATCTTCTGATTCATGACCTCAAGATCCCCATAGCAGTGATCGAGGCGGGTTTGACTTCACTGCTCAAGAGGCCGGAGAAGTATGGATCTGTCACCGAAAAACAAGAGAAGGTGTTTAAAAGGGCGCTGAGAAATACCAAGGTGCTTCAGGCCCTGGTCAACGACGCCCTTGAACTGGGAAGGGCCAGGGAGGGAATCGTTACTTATGCACGGTTTAAGATTTCGGACATCATCGAGCAAGCACTCATCGAAATTTTTGATTTGACCTATGATGACATTTCCGAGAAGATCAAAACCTGTTCTCACCTTCGTCAGTTCAGAGAGGTATTGGCCACAAAGAATGTTCACCTGGTTGTGGATGAAGCGCTCTGGTGTGAAGAAATATGCCAGGATGCGGCTAAGATGAGACAAATCTTACGCAATTTGCTGAACAATGCCCTGAAATATCGACGCTCCAAAGTAGAACTGAAGGTGGACAAAAAGGACGGTGCGGTTGTTTTTTCCGTTAGTGACGATGGAGAAGGGATCCCCGCTGTTTATCATAAAAAGATATTTGAATGCTATTTTCAGGTGAATTCAACGGAAACCGGAAGCGTAAGGGGCCACGGTCTGGGCCTTGCCGGTGTCCTTGTGCTGGTGGAGGATCTGGGGGGCAGGATGATGCTGGACAGTGACCGGGGGCAAGGGACCCGGTTTGTGGTGGAAATTCCATTAAAGACCTGTTGATACGGGTCCTGTGATTGGGTGAACCCCGGTCCAAAAGACCCTTTTGAGCCGGTTTCGGAAAAGGAAATACACTACTGCAAAGTATGGGACTGACCCCCGCATCTGCGGGGGCGCTGATGCGGGGAGGGAAAAAAAGGAGATGCATTGAAGAACCCTGTAGCAAGCTACAGGGAATCTCCCAAATGTAAGGAGTTTTTACCATTTTTTATTTCGCTCCCTAACCCCGCCGCAAGCAGCGGGGAATGCGCTCGCTGAGCATTTTCAAATCGGGTGACCCACATTATTTCATCATCTGCTCGAGCTCTTCTTTGGAGGTAATATAGGCCTTGTCAAAATCCTTCCAGAAGTCTTCATTCGCTTTCTTCCAGTCCGTACCGAATTTTTTATCAAAGAAGGGTTCCAGCCGTTTGAACCAGACCCCGTGTTTTTCTATCCCCTTTTCCCTGGCCTCTAAGATGTCGCTGATATAAACAGCGATATCCGCAATCTTGTCTTTGGGGACATAGGCCTGTGCCCCTCCCTTGATGGATCTTACCAGGTTGTCGGCGTTCATGGCATGGGCCGTCAGCATGAGGGCGGGGATCCCTCTCTGTTTTGTAATCTCCAGAAGATCATAGCCCCTTACCCCCATGATATCAAGGATGGCCACATCATAGGTGTCTTTTTCAAGAAACTTCTGAGCGGTTTCAAAGTTCGGGGCGGTATCAATGGAACACATATCCAGTATTTCTGTCAGGGTCTCCAAAATGTCCGGTTCATCATCAACTATCAGGATCCTTTTTCCCTTAAGAACATCCTCCATTCTCGGCCCTCCTTAGTCTCTGATTTATCATTTTGCGACGTATCATCTGAATGAAATGATACTTGGCGATGATATTACCCCCATGGGAAAGGATCCGTCAATACTTTTATCAAATTCGGCCTGACCTTAGGCCGTGGGACCTAAATGGGATTGACATTTAACCCCTGTTCTTTTATCTTAATAATAAATCCATAACATAATATAGGAGGCGTAAGATGGATTTTGTCGAGAAGGCAAAGACCCGATTGGAACATTGGATGACCCACAATACCCATCATCTTGAAGAATATGAAATATTTGCAGATCACCTCGAAGATGCGGGTAAAATTGAAAGTGCGGGATATGTTCGGGAGATGGTGGACTTGAGCGCCAAGGTAAACGAATGTCTCAAAAAGGCAATCCAAGGGCTTGATTGAGCCCGGGATGGTAAACATCGTGGGATAGGGATATTTAGCGATTCAGGGGAGCAAAAGATGTGTGAAGCACATGCATATATGATGCGGCAAGGTGAAGAGGAAAAGATCCTGGAGAGTGTGGATCTGGTGGAAGTGGACGGGGATGCGGTAAGACTGGTCAATATCTTTGGTGAGCAGAAGAGCCTCACGGCACGGTTGAGGCGTTATGACAGCACTGAGGGGAAGATCGTTTTTGAAT
>JAWLET010000198.1:0-5242 GCA_041685955.1 Desulfobacteraceae bacterium
CGCGCAATGAGGCCAGCAGGGTGTGCTCGTGGGAGTCGGGCTCAGATCTTATATGGTGAATTGCAAATAATGTGCTCCGCTCAACAAGTGATAAATCACAAATCAGGATGTCACCCGGATAGCCCAAGGGCCTGGCCGGCCTTTTGAAGTGGGTAGGTTGTCAAGGGGAATAACCATGAGGCGTGAGGCGGACAAAGGGAGGGTGTAAGAGGACTGCGTATGGATTATCCCCGATTTCAGTTCATAAAACAGCGTTACCCGGATCCCCGTCCTGTGGATATCCAAAAAGCGGTAGCCGCTGAACTGGCGGGCTCGGGTCTGTTGGACCCGGTGCAAGCAGGCCAGAAGGTGGCTATCACCGCAGGCTCCCGGGGCATCAGCGCCAAACCCGCGGTGCTCAGGGTCCTGGCAGGGGCGGTGAAAGCAAAAGGGGCCGACCCTTTTTTGATGCCGGCCATGGGCTCCCATGGCGGGGGCACCGGGCCGGGCCAGGTGGAGGTACTGCAGCATATCGGCATCACCGAGGCCCATGTGGGTGCACCCATCTATGACGGGTGGGACCTGGTGGAATTGGGCCGGGTGGGCGATTTGGTGACCCTTTATGTGGATAGGGCCGTGACGGCGGCTGATCACGTTATCGTGGTGAACCGCATCAAGGAACACACCGAGTACAAAGGGCCCACCGAGAGCGGCCTCATCAAGATGATGGCCATCGGCTTGGGCCGTCAGCCGGGGGCTGAGCAGGCCCATGCCCTGGCCGTGAATCTTGGGTATTACCAGGCCCTGCATGCCATGGCTGCCGTGATGTTCGAAAGGCTCAACATCCTGGGCGGGGTGGGCATCCTGGAAGACCAGCGAAACACCTTCCGTCGCGTGGCCGTGCTCAAGGCTGCGGATATGACCCGTGGCGAGGCCCGACTTATGGCCGAGTCCCGGACCCATAAGCCCAAGCTGCCCTTTGACACGCTGGACTTTTTGATCATTGATCAGATCGGGAAGGAGATCTCCGGCACCGGCGCCGACACCAAGGTGGTGGGGCGGATCATGAATATCTACGAAGAGGAGTTGAAAAGCCCCCATATCACCCGTATCCTGGTGCGCGACCTCAGTGATGACACCGACGGCAACGCCATCGGTATCGGCCTGGCCGACTACACCACCCGGCGGTGTGTGGACAGGATCAACCCGGCGGTTACGGCCCTGAACGCCATCACCGGCTGCACACCGGAAAAAGGGCGCATTCCCCTGACCGGGGCCAACGATGAACAGGCCTTTCAATTCGTGCTGCGCACCATCGGGGTCTGGCAGCCTGAGACGGTGCGCGGGGCCTGGATCAAAAACTCCAAGGACCTGGAAGTACTGGCCGTGACTCCGGCACTGGCAAAGGAAGCCCTGGGCCGCGATGATCTGGAGGTGCTGGGCCGGCCCATGGTCATGCCCTTTGATGATGAGGGGAACCTTCCCCGGAACATTCTGGGCCTGCTGGAATAGATGGAACGCTGAAAGGGATTGGGAGGCGGAACAGAGGGATTTGGGGTCGAAACCTGAACTGGGAGGGGGCGAATGAATGCTTTACATGGGAAAGTGGGGTACGGGGATTGTGTATTTTCCGACGGGCGGCATCTTCGGCATCGGGTATCTATATGATCTTTGGACCCTGACGTTTTATAGCGCTTTGGCCCCAAAGAGGTTTCATGAACTCTATATCAGGTCGTCAAGAAACGAGCTCCGCCGGAATGACGGAGGGAAACTAAATAAGCCACTAATTTCAATATGTTAGGAGAACTTTAGACTGTAGAGCATGAAGGCATCATTGACGAAAATTATAAGCAAATTCAAGGAATCATGGTTCGGGGTTAACAAACTCTACTTCCTTATTGGCCTCCTTCTACTTTCTGTAATCAATACAGGTTTATTCTTATTCGGGCTTATGGTTTCCCTGGTATTTTATGTTCGCGGGATTTTACGGGCAAAGGTTCCCATAGCGCCGGACGGAACTTTTGAGTATCAAACCCATGTCTATAAATCGGTGGGGAATACGACTCTGAAACTGGATGTTTGGTATCCAAACCAGATCAAACCTACGTACCCACTTGTCTTCTTCGCCCACGGGGGGGGATGGATTTCCGGTTTCCGGAACCAGCCGAATAATGTGTCCTGGTGCAAGTTCCTGGCTTCAAAGGGATTTGCATCCGCCTCAATCGATTATCGGCTTGCCGTGCGAAGCAGCATGGACCACATTCTGAGGGATTATACGGATGCACTCGATTTTGTCAAAGACAGCGCGGAGAGGTTACGCGTCGACAAGGACCACATTGTGCTCATGGGGTTATCCGCAGGCGGTCACCTTGCGCTTCTCTATGCCGCCTACTATACTTTTGTGAATCATGAAGCCAAGATGAAAGGAATCAAAGGGGTTTCAGTGTATTACTGTCCATCGGATTTGAGGGATGTATTTGTCAAAGGACAGAAATCCCTGTTTGCCCGTTTTGCCACCATGGCCGCCTTAAAGGGAATGCCCCATCGCAAGCCGGGTCTCTATTACGAGTATTCTCCCATAGAATGGATATCCGAACGGATGGTTCCCACGCTCGTGGTGCACGGCAGAAAAGATATGGTTGTGCCCCATATATCTTCAATTAATCTGGTCAGGAAACTTAAGTCTAAAAACATACCGTATAAATTTCTTCTCCACAAAGAAGGCGGACATGGTTTTGAGACGCATTTGAAAGATTTCCAGACCATAAGAATACTTGACGAGACGGTCAGGTTTATGAAAAGACTTGTTAAGTAGTTTCCATCATGCAATACCATTTTGATCGTGCTGATCAGGGGATGTCAATCTTTTGAAACCTACGGGGTGGCTATCAAGAAATGAAAATCGATTTTTCATATACGACAAAATATATCGTCTCCAATTCTGGATACATCTTCAAAGGGAAACACTACCGGTGCAGCTATATACGTTTTCCAACATTGTATGAGGAACATGAACCGGGCACCGAGACTGTTCAACTGTACAATTTTCAACCCAAGGAAGAGGTCCGGGCCTCATTGATGATATTACACGGTTTAGGCAGTTCTAATATTAAGTTTTTGCTCTGGATGGGTAAACAGCTGGCATCCGCAGGCATCAATACTTCCGTTCTGATACTTCCGGGAATTTATACCCGAGTAGAAAATGGTTCTGCCAGCGGTGTGAGCTATTTTTATCCACATATTCCCCGCATGTACAAATTCTGGCAACATGCAGTAGTGGACACCCTTTCAGTAATAGACTTTCTTGATCAGCAAAAACTTTGGAAAAGCAACAACTGTCTCCTGGGGTATTGCCTTGGCGGCATGATTGCTTCCATCGTTTCTGTGCTGGATACCCGGGTCTACCAGACCATATTCATGACCATCGGAGGTCATCTCCCCAGGATATTGTTTGAATCCAAGGCCACCCGTTTTGTCCGAAAAATTATTCACAACGGGTTTAAAAACGACAACGCCCTCCATGATAAAAAACGGCTGTACACTGTCTACAGGGAACAACTTCCCTCTGTGGAAAAGATGTCGCTCCATCAAATATTGAACAATGAAGAAATCCATCCCCTGTTCCGAATAGATCCTCTTTCCTACGCCCACCTGTTGGATAAATCAAAAACGGTATTCATAGATGCGCTATTTGACAGTTCATTGCCGTTGCAGAGCCGAAGACTGCTATATAAAGAGATGACAGAATCAGAAAGATATATCATTCCCATTGGTCACGTCACCTGGCTCCCGTTTGAATATCTCCTGGCAAGATACATAACCTATAAACTGCATATATATGACAGAAATATTATAAAGAGACTTTTCGTAAGGGAAGCGGTGGAGGATCCGCTGGATGAGGGTTCATAAGGGAAAGGAGAAAGAGGCATGGAAACAAAATGGTGGTACAAGGATTATCAGATCGAGGCCGGGTTGAAGCCCGGAAGTAAACATTTCCAATATTTCTTCTCGGTGTACAAGGACGATCAAAAGAAATGCAACTATTGTGTGTGGATAGAGGATGATGCCCTGTCCCGGTTTGACCCGAAAGGAGACTTTGAGGCCATTGCGGCCTCCCAGGGCGAGGCCTGGAATAAATGGGTCAGGGACCATATCGATGCGCAGGATTTTCAGAACAAGGTCTTGAAGTATGAAAAGGAGGGGGAAAAAGAGATCGATCTTTCGGAAATGAAGGAACATCTGAGCATGGAGTAGCCTCCAAACACTTGCAGCATTTCAGCGTTTCTCATGATGGGGACACCGTGAACTTAGAAACCCATAAAGCTTTACTATCTTCTTTTTGGATATGAGAGCCCTGTTTATATCCGCCAATACGGAGCGGATCAATTTGCCCACCATGCCCCTGGGGCTGGCCTGCGTGGCCGAGGCCGTCCGGCAGGCGGGGCATGCAGTTACGTTGATCGATCTGATGGCCGAAAGGGAGCCGGAGGAGAAGATCAGACGGGTGGCGGAACAATTTAAGCAACTGCTCAAGAGGTGTGTGCCACAGACGTCACGGCCCGCTCAGCCGCGGCCAGGGCCCCTTCGAGATAACCGCCGTGTTCCTCGACGGTTTCCGTGGGCACTGAAGTTCGCTCCGTTCGATCTTGGGTACGGTTCGTACGGGGAGGCATCCTCATTTGATGCGTACAATCTGCTTTTTCCGCACGGCTCTCTGAAGAATTTTGATGATCTTAGGTTCTATGTCATTCCAGGAGATGGACGTCCGCTTTTTTATGCGAAGTTCCCTGGGCTTGATGTGGACTTCTTCTACCCCGGGCAGCGCCATGATTTCCCGAATCGCCTGTTTTCCGATGGCGCCCAGGGCCTTGAGGGAATCCGCTGCCTGTTCAAAGGAGGCCCGCTTGAAATATTCCACCCGGTAGCTGGATATCTCCTTTGAGGTTAAAAAAGACCGTATATCCAGATTGGGGTGTCTGTACACGAGCACTTGGGATGGTTTAGGCGGTCTGCTTTCCGAATTCATGGTTTTCACGCTCCATGTTCAAAGCGTTTAGGGCAGGGTGAACCAGCAGATGGCTGGGCTTTCTGTGTCAACATACAAAAATATCCATTGCTGTTTTGCTGATAAGCCGATATCCGGTATCGGTGACCAAAAACATGTTTTCAATACCGGCCGTGAATTGATCTTTAAAGACCATTTTGGGTTCAAGTGAAAAGGTCATTCCGGGTTTCAGAAGGATCTCATTTTTTGAAGTGATCA
>JAWLET010000199.1:0-5217 GCA_041685955.1 Desulfobacteraceae bacterium
TGGAGAAACAGCAATGTATGATGGATTTTCCCAGGGGGTCGGGGTAGGATTGCGGAATCTGGGCCGCGGTGGCATAGGCATTCTCGTTGACCACAACGGTAATGATACCTATCGAAGCGGTAATTTCAGTCAGGGCACGGGATACTATTTTGGTGCGGGCTTGCTTTTTGATTTTTCCGGGGACGACAAATATTACTGTAGCCGATATGGGTTAGGCGCCTCAGCCCATTCGGCCAGCGGCATCTTCATGGATTTTTCCGGGGATGATGCCTACCATGCCATGGTTCAAGCCGCATGCGGTTCAGCGTGGGATCTGTCATCCGCTTTTTTCTGCGATACGGCGGGAAATGACCGATACACCAGCGCTCAGCATTTCTCTTTCGGAGCGGCTGACCACAACGGTTTGGCGTTTCATTATGATCTGGCCGGCAACGACACGTATGAAGGCGGATTTTACACCAGCCAGTCCAACGCTTACCACGGCGGTCATTCAGCCGGAATTTTCATCAACCTGGGCGGCATGGATAGCTATCCCCGGCCCTTTCTGAACAATGTCTCTGAAATGCATAATGAATTTATGTTCATCGACCAGCCCGGGACGAATCCTCTCCAATGACCAATGCTCTCCATTGGCTCACCGGCCTTCCGAATGACGCAAAAAAAACGCCGGCCAAAAACAGAAGTGCCGAACCCTGTCCGGGTGTAAGAACATAGTATTTCCCCTCCCGGTGTATACCTTTGTTCCAACTGCCGAAAATGCCCGGCTTTCTCTCGAGAAATACGATCCGATTTCCATCCACATGACCGATGCCTCCAGGAGGAACCGCTTCTGAAGGAGAAATTTTCAATCTGCCGCTGCCGGCAAAAAAAACGATTGCTACCACACAAACCACAAAAAAACGAAATTCAATAGAATTAAAAAATGTTTTGGATGTCTTCTGCTTTTTTAACGGAACATGCTTAAAACCGTAATAAAGCAATATACCGGCAACAGCTCCTTGGAGATTGAGAAAAAAATCATTGAAATCAAGATAATCGCCATAGGAAGAACACAGATAGAAGTATTGGAACATTTCATCAATGATACCCAGTACTGTTGTCCAGAAAAGTATTCTGCCCACACAAAATGTTTCCCGTCGCGGATCTAAACATTTTGATAGGAAAAATGCCAAAACAGCATATTGCGGGTAGTGGATGTACTCTATGTTTTTAAACAACAGGTACTTGTCTGCAACAATAACGGTAACAGCAAACAGGCCCCAGTATACCCATGTCACCAGCCGACGCCCCCCCTGCCTGGACTGTTTTACGATGAAAACCATCCATACAGCCAGTGTAAAAAAAGCTATTATATTAAAATGATTAAGTAATATTATTTGCCCCGACCAAAAGGGGAGCGGCTCGATCAGAAACTTTGATACCTCCAAGTGCAGGATGGTTGCAGCTGCAAAATAGCCAATGGGAATGAACCATTGAACAAAATGCTTTGGCACGGAAATTAACATTCTGCCGCACTGTGGTGGCTGAACGTTGACCTTTTTGAATCAAAGGGAGAGATCGAACGAAGACAAAAAGGCCCCTCGATGGCGTCAAACCCTATCGAGGGGCAGTGGAAGGTCATTCATTGCGCCACACGGGTTTTCGCTTTTCCAAAAAGGCATTGAGACCTTCATGGGCATCCGCGGTGTTCATCAATTCCTTGAGGTAGATATCTTCTATGGCCTGCAAGGAGGGTTCCAGGTCATCCATCAGGCCGGCGGTGACCGCCTTCCTGGTTATCCTTAAGACCTCTGCGCTCAGCTTCAGATAGGGCTTTACGAAATCGGTAGTGGCTGATTCCAGTTCATCCCTGGGGACCACCTGGTTCACCAGTCCCATGGAGTGGGCCTCTTGGGCGGAAACAACCTTGCCCGAAAGGATCAGTTCCATGGCCGCCTTTCGACCCATAATCCGGGGCATCAGCTGAGCCGCAATGGGGGGAAAAACCCCCACCTGAATCTCGGGCTGACCGAACTTGGCGTCATCTGCACTCAGGACCAGGTCGCAGAACACGGCCAATTCACAGCCGCCTCCGAGACAGGATCCGTAAACCGAGGCCACCGTAAGCACCCCCAGTTGATCCATCAACCGAAACATCCGGTGAAAGGTCTCAATCATCTTAGGGGCAAGATCTCCTGTATGCTCCCCCACATCCACACCTGCAGAAAAGCACTTTCCTTTGGCATTGAATAAGATCACCTTTACATCTTTTTGACCCTTCCAGCTCTCCAAGGCCCTGTTGACCTCCTCCATCATGGCAATGTTGAGGATATTTACCGGCGGCCGGTTCAACGTGATAATCCCCAGTCCCTCTTTGAACTCGGTCTCGATATGCTCATAACTCATGTGAAACTCCTTTCTGCGAATCGGTTATCAATCTTTCAGCGGTCAGAAAGACAGATCCAGCCCCAAGTGCTGATCCAGGAATGATCGGCAGGAAATGCATAACTGCAGCTTTGCCGCCACACGGGAAGTCAGCACATGGGCTTGAAACTCAGGAGGTTTAGGCCTTGGGCTTGGGGATCACTTCCTCCGCCAACTCATCATCAAAGGTCTTTGCCTCTGCGAGTGCCTGGCGGTACCTGACAAAGTCCATTTCCCGCTTGCCCGTGATCTTTTGGGCGTTAAAGGTATTAAAACCGATAAACGCCTCTGCATTCATATTGGCGCCCAGCCAGTAGAGTTGACTGCTCTTGGCCAGATCCCAGAAGAATTTTTTCTTGCCCCGAATGCTCTCTATGGTATTCATGAGACAGAGATAAGTGGTGTTGGTGAGTTTCCAGACCATATCATCGATAAATCCGTCCAGCTGACTCCAGTCGGTCTGAAGCCCCTTCAATTCCTGGTTGGCTGATTTGTACGCATCCCCCTTCTTAAATTCGCCGTAAACGATCTCGCCATCATTCACGTAACTGTCCGTGATCACCCGGGGATCTCTCATCCATTCGCCCTTGTCGTTCTTTTTTACTGGAATGGCCTTGGTAATCAGCCCCAATCGCTCCATTTTGGCCGCGCTCCACATCTCATTGGCAGTGGCCTGCCACATGGCCTGCTCCATACTCAGGTTCCAGGGCAGAAAATCGGTGGACCCGCCGGTAGGAGTTGACCCGTGACGGGTCCCGGCCTGACCAAAGGCCGCCGTATCTGCAGCCACGGTAAAATCGCATGCCTGGCCTATCTCCTGGCCCCCGGCGATTCTGAGTCCGTTTACGCGACAGATCACCGGCTTTCTCGCCTTCAAAATGGCATCAATCATTCCTGCGAACAGATCCATATACTGGACATACTCCATCGGTCTTTTGGTATAGTATTCCGCATACTCCTTGGTATTTCCACCGGTACAAAAGGCCTTGTCCCCGGCGGCCGTAAACACGATGGCCTGCACATCCCGTTCCATGGAGGCCTTATGCATCCCGGCGATGACCCCCTTGATCATCTCCGTGGTATACGAATTAAACTGGGCCGGGTTGTTCAGGGTGATCCATGCAGCCGTCAACCCCTCCACAGTCTCTCCGGTGTCAGGATTTTTGAGGGGCTTTTTTTCATATTGGGTGCACGGAGGTTCTTCTCCAAAATGGTCATCGCCAAAAAGCTGGTGATCCTTAATCTGGTCGTCTCTCGGTAACCAATCCAATGACATATTATTATCTCCTTTCTTAATACCTACCTTTGGCTTTTTTCTATTTAATGGATTTAAAATTTATATTGCAACATACGGATTTCGCATCATGGCACAGGGGAAAACAGGCTCCCATGTGTTTTTACTTTCGGTGCAAAATGATAATACGGCCTAAGTCGCTGCTCATTCTTAAAAATCAGGGAGTAACACCACCCGCCTGTCCGGCGCACCGCCTTGATGGATCTCTTCAAAGGTTTCGTAGATGGTACTCATGGGCCGGGTTTGCACAAAGGCCTCAAGATTGATTTTTCCGGACAGGACCATCTCCAACACGGCCGGATAATATTCCGGCAGACATGCCCAGGTCCCGATGATTTCCGCGTCAAAGGCCATGAGCCGACTGATGGAGTATTCCAGCTTGGCCAGACCGAATCCCACTACAATCAGTTTTCCGGTAAAACTTAAGAGGGTGAGGGCCATTTCCTGCCCTGGTTTTGATCCAGTCACTTCGAAGATTTTCCATCCAAAGGCCGGAAGGCCTTTTTGCTTCCGTATGGCCTTGACTTCCCCGGCCACCTCCTTGGGGCTTTTATCCCGGCTGTTTATGTAGAAATCAGCACCATAGGAAAGCATCTTCTGAAGCCGATCCTCCGCAATATCGATGGCGATGACGGTGCCTGCGCCCAGGGCCTTTGCCTGCTGAACCACATACTGTCCCACACCGCCGATCCCGATCACGATCACATTATCCCCCGGCTCCAGTTCAGACCGTTTAATGGCCTGATAGGGGGTGGTTCCCGCATCCGCCACCACAGCAAGGTGCTCCAGAGGGATATCTCCCCGGTCTTTAATCTCGCACAGATCAATGCTGGGTACGGGAATATGGCTGGAAAAGCCGCCGTAAATCCCCATGCTGTTCCCGGGCATTTTCTGATTCAGACAACGATTCCCCCTCCGGGTTTTGCACAGCAGACACTGCCTGCAGGGCATCACCGCAGGGATCAAGACCTCTTTGCCGATCCACGCCTCGTCTCCGGCCACCACGGTTCCGGATATCTCATGGCCCAGGGTCAGGGGGGGGCTGGAGACTGTGGGGACCCCGTCGTAAAAATAGCCCAGGTCGGTATGGCACACCCCACATCCGGCCACCTCCACCAGGACCTCTCCCTTCTCCAGGGTGGGCACCGGTATCTCGGTTTTTTCCAGTTTGCCCGGAGATACCTCACCCGTCTCCTTATCTTTTGTAGTGGGCTGAACCATCTGCCATGTTTGGATTTTATTCGGTACTTCCGCCATCTTATCCTCCTTCCTGTGGTTTGAATGAGGGACTTCCCCTCATTCACTCAACCCCTCTTACGAATCACGGCCCTGCTCCTGGCCTTTGGCACTAGATCATGCCGTATCCGCCGTCCACACACAGCAGTTGACCGGTGATATAGTTGCTCTCATCCGACGCCAGGAACACAAAAGCAGGGGAGATATCGTCGGCTTCCGCAAAACGCTTGAGGAGTATTCGGTTCATATAAATTTCTTTGAGCTTTTCATCGCTTCTTATCTTC
>JAWLET010000200.1:0-5216 GCA_041685955.1 Desulfobacteraceae bacterium
ATGAACACCTGCGCGTGGATACGGACGGCTACCAGGAGGCCATGACTCGACAGCGGCGTCTTTCTCAGGCCTCGTGGAAGGGAAGCGGTGACCAGGAGACACCCGAAGCCTTCAGGGAAATGCTCTCACGCGGGGTGACCACCCATTTTAGGGGATATGACACCCTTCAGAGTGAGAGCTGGGTGCTTGGCATCCTATCCGACGGGGCACAAATGGATTGCCTTGAAAATTCCGCGCCGGGCGCCACCATTGAAGTGGTGTTGGATCAAACGCCCTTTTATGCCCAATCCGGCGGGCAGGTCGGGGATCAGGGCCTGCTGATGGCGGGGGACACCCGATTTCGGGTCACGGATACCGTAAAGTATGGAACGGATCTGATCGTCCACAAGGGCGTGCTCGAGGTGGGGACCCTTCGTGTGGGCGACGCCCTCCAGGCACAGGTCGATCCGGAAAAACGGGCCGCCACGGCCCGGAATCACTCGGCCACCCATCTGCTTCACGCGGCCCTGCGGCAGGTGCTGGGGGATCATGTGAAACAGGCCGGATCTCTGGTTTCCCCTGAGCGACTTCGATTTGATTTCAGCCATTTTGCCCAGGTTGATTCTGAAACATTGATGGAGATTGAACGTATCGTTAACAGACACATCCGTGAGAATTTCCCGCTGAGGATCGAACAGATGTCCAAGGAATCGGCCATGAAGACAGGGGCCACGGCCATCTTCGAAGAACGGTACGGGGATACGGTCCGACTGGTACGGATCGGCGACGGAGTCAGCATGGAGTTGTGCGGGGGAACGCATGTGGCACGTACCGGTGACATCGGCCTGTTTCGCATTGCTGCCGAAGGCGCTGTGGCGGCCAATATGCGCAGGATCGAAGCGTTTACCGGCGAGGCAGCCCTTGCCTACGATCAGAATCAGGAGGTGGCGTTGCGGCATGTCGCATCCCTCTTGAAGGCGACACCGGAGACCGTGGGTGAACGTATTGAACGGCTCTTAGATGAGATCAGGTCAAAGGAACGGGAAATCGAATCCCTTAAGGGGAAACTTTTGACCCAAAAATCCGAAGACCTCCTCTCCGGCATCAAAGAGGTGAACAATATCCGGGTAGTGGCCCGTGAAGTGGAGGCCGAATCCCCCCGGGAGTTGAGGGATGCCGGCGATCGCATCCGGGACAAACTGGGCTCAGGGATCGTGCTGCTGGGTGCCAGAGTGGAAGACCGGGCGATTTTGACCTGTATGATCACGCCGGATTTAACCCACCGGTTCAAGGCGGGGGATATTGTCAAACACCTGTCGGCTGTAGTGGGCGGAAAAGGGGGAGGCAGACCCGACATGGCCCAGGGCGGAGGCAATCGCCCCGAAAAAATAGAGGAGGCCATGGAAACACTTTACAGACTAATCGAAGAAAAACCCCTTTAGGCTTCCCCACCAGGTACCCTCTTCCGCTTCTTTATGAAGCCGTTTTTCTTTGCACTTTTTGATATACTCAAGGGCCTCGTGGTATTGTCCTAAATCCGGATAATGTTCAATGGCATACAGATACCTGTCCATGGCCGCCCGGTATTTTTCCATCTTGAAGTAGAAATGCCCCACATACAGTTCATGTCTTGCCAGGTTCACATAGCACTCTCTCAGCTTTTTTCGGGCCCGGTCTGCATAGGGGCTGTTGCGGAATCGTTTGATGAGCCGGTCAAATTCTTCCGTGGCCTCTTGGGTGTGAGACTGATCCCGGTCTATGGTTTTTGACCTGCTGAAATAGCACATGCCCTGCCTGAAAATCACATAAGGGATTTGGGGATTCCGGGGGTGGAGTTTTTCAAACTGCTTGTATGCATCATAGGCCTCTGCATAAAGCCCCTGCTCATAAAGGGCGTCCGCCATCTTGAGTTCGGCCTCAATGGCAAATTTGCTGTACGGATATCGATCCGTTATCTTCTGAAAGATCTCAGTGGCGGCCTTCCATTGTCCATCCCTGTACTTCTCCAGTCCATCGCTCATAAGCTCTGCGGGGGTCAACTCCTCCTGACCAAAGAATTCATTCCACAATGCGCATCCATTGAACAACAGGAGGACACACAGGACGAAGAAGGACCGCACAAACCACACGTGAATACTTTTAAAAGGCATGGACACAGTCATTTTTTCCAGCTTGAGTCCCTTTAAAGGACCAAAACAAAAACCCCGCCTTGTTGAATGGACGGGGTCTGAGCTTGGGCATCACCATGCTTAGAGTAATTTTTTCAATTCCGCATCGAGATGGCTCTTGGGATAGGCCCCTACAATGGTCTGGGCCACCTCTCCGTTTTTAAACAGGATGAGCGTGGGGATATTCCGAATACCGAATCTGGCCGGGGTTTCGCGATTTTGGTCCACGTCCATCTGGGCTATTTTTATCTTTCCATCGTAATCCTTGGCCAACTCCTCAACCACAGGACCCACCATTTTACACGGGCCACACCACTCGGCCCAAAAATCCACCATAGCAGGGGTTTCCGACTGAATAATCTCTTCATCAAAGTTTCCGTCCGTTACTTGTAACAGATCGGCCATTCCATGCCTCCTTTCACTGGGTCATACCCGGCAGCGTCAATGAGTCCTTAGCCAAAAAACCGGCCTTTGGGAACCACCGCCCCCGGGTCTTCAATTTCAATTACTGGGCCGGAGCTTCCAAAAGGCCCTTCATCTTATTGATCAACGTCACCGGAACAGGACCGGAGTTGACATAAAGATCAAGAATCTGCTTCGGCACCTTGGTTTTCTCTTCCACGACATCCCAACCGATGCCCTTCTCTTCCACCTGATTCATAAGTTTCACAAGTTCTTCTGAATCCATTTTCCCATATACCTCCCTATTTTTTCTTGGCCGGACTCAGGTCCGGAGGATAAATAAATTTAGGATTTATCTCATAGGTCCAGGGCAGGCCCCACCATTGCCAGCCATAATGTCGCCTGTGATTAAAGCCTTGTATTTTGTTTCTTTTAGCCAATTGATGGTAAAATTTGTGTTTGTCACTATCCTTAAAATACGGAAATTTGGGCCCTTCAAAACCATTCTCCACATCATAGACATTCTTAAATCCGGCCTCGATCAACGCTTCGGCCGCAAGGACGCTCCTGGTACCGTCACGTGAAATGATCAGCAGGTTGTCCGCTTTTTTAAATACCTTGCTTATCTCATCCACAAATGCCGCATTCTTTTCCCCCATTGCGTAAAAATAAGACTCATCCTCTTTGTTCAGCTCACTGGTGAAAAATTGGTAAGGGAAGTGATAGGCATTGATGGGATGCCCCACGAACTGGTACTCCGCTCTGGTCCTGACGTCGATCAGATAGGTGTCTGGAACTGTATTGAGCATATCATAGGCTTCAATACTCAAAATCTTCTTGGGACCTTCGGCAAAACTCAGCGGAATGGAGGTACAGAGAATGGCCGGAAGCACAGCAAAAATAAGCAAAACTTTTCTGTTCATGGCTGAATCGTTTTTTTTGTGTTTTTGATGTTCGGTTACGGACGCTCTGCAAATCCCGGTGGCCTGCCAGGTCTCAGCGATCCTGATCCAACCCCGGGCGGAGTCTCCCATACACCTCTCTCCTATAGGACAAATCATTAATCGGTTAACCCATGTTTGTCAATGAAAAATACGGCACACCGATTTTTAAGAGGACGAATTCCCCTGAGCTTTTTAAGGGTCCTGCCTGGAATTGAATCATTCAGCACCATGCTTCTTGACACAAGGGGCCATACTATCTAAAATCCTCCAACCTGTATCTTCAGGTGCAAAAAACGGATAGGTGAAATGAGCCAGCAGGTGGCTGTGCTTTTCCATATCGCTCATAAGGAGTGTTCAAGTGATGGAAACCAGGGTCTATTTTTCAGATCTTAGGACCAGTTTCAAGGAAAACCTACCCGCCAAGCTGATACGGCTTATGACCGAGGCAGGGCTGGAGCAGGTGATCGCTCCCCGGAACCTGGTGGCCATCAAGCTGCATTTCGGTGAAAAGGGGAATACTGCCTTCATTCGCCCGCTTCTTATCCGCCCGTTGGTGGACCGGCTCAAGGCCTTGGAAACGCTGCCTTTCCTGACCGATGCCAACACTCTTTATGCCGGAACCAGGGGAAACAGTGTGGCCCACCACGATACGGCCGTACAAAACGGCTTTGCCCCATCCGTGGTAAACGCCCCCATTATTATCGCGGACGGCCTCAGGGGCGCTTCTCATTCCAGGATAAACATCAATCGGGAATATATTAAAACCGCCTACATCGGCAAAGATATTGTGGAGGCTGACAGCCTCATCAGCATGGCCCATTTTAAAGGGCATGAGCTGTCCGGTTTCGGGGGCACCCTCAAAAACTTGGGGATGGGATGCGCCTCCAGAAAAGGAAAACTGGCGCAGCACTCGGACCTTTCTCCCAAAGTCAAGGCTAAAAAGTGCGAGGGATGTGGTGAGTGTGTGGACCACTGCGCACAAAAGGCCATCTCCCTGGTGAATGAAAAGGCGGTTATTGATCCGGAAAAATGTGTGGGGTGCGGCGAATGCATCCTCATCTGTCCCAACGGGGCCATTAATGTCCAATGGAATGCGGATATTGCGCTCTTTCAGAAAAAGATGGCGGAATACACCCTTGCGGTCCTCAAGGGCAAATCCCGAAAGGCCCTTTTCCTCAATTTCCTGACGGATATCTCACCGGCCTGCGACTGCTGCCCCCACAGTGATGCCCCCATTGTTCCCGACATCGGCATCCTGGCATCCAGAGATCCGGTCGCCATTGATCAGGCCGCCGTGGACCTGATCAATAAGCACGCGGCCTTGCCCGGTACCTGCCTCACCCGGCATACGGCCCCTGGGGAGGATAAATTCAGAGGAGTTTATCCCAAAATCGACTGGACAATTCAACTGGCGCATGCCGAGGCCATGGGCATTGGCCACCGAGACTATACGCTCATCGCCATTTAGGATCCGGTGATCAGATTAAGCCCAAAAAAGGGGCTTGCAAAACAGATATCTTAATTTATTATGAATGGCCTGTAAGATTTTCAGGGCAAAATACCCTGTACTCTATTTATCACAATTAAGGAGACACCAATGGAAATCAAAGTAACCAAAGCCAGTTCCGATCAATTGAAACCCAAACCGGCCGACGAATCTAAACTCGGGTTTGGTGACCTGCTCACCGATCACATGTTTCTGATGAACCATGAGACCCGGAAG
>JAWLET010000201.1:0-5209 GCA_041685955.1 Desulfobacteraceae bacterium
CGCACCCGGCAGACGTTCTGCTGAGGCGTCTTCCCCATTGAAACAATCTGAAGGTCCGCCAACGGAGGAGGCCATGGTCGGGCGAGGTGTCGCCGGTTCAGAACATGGAATGAAGTTACTGAGCACCCTACCCAAACAAAAGGTTAAAGGAACGATGTTATGGATGAGAAAAGTCAAAAGCTTTTTGAGGCGATTGAAAAACACTGCCGGCTGGTGACCCTGCCAGTGGCAGTCAAACTGGCCCGGAAAGGTGAGGCCCCCGAGAAAAAGACCCGGTACCCACTGGATCATGTGGGCCATCGGTTGGCCGTTTGCCAGGGCATGGCCATTGTTAGAACACTGGGATGGACCATGGCTTTCAGAAAGGAGGATCATGCATGCCCCATGCCCCGTGTCTTTATGGGGCACATCAAGCCGGACAAATTCCTGGAAGGCACGGCCGCCGGCTATTACCAGGATGAGAGCGAATACCGGCAGAAGATGGAGGCCTCATACCCGAGATGGCCGCTGGATGAATTTCAGGAAATATGGCTCTCCCCGCTGAACAAGTGTGAATTTATCCCGGATTTGGCGGTAGCCTACGGCAGCCCGGCCCAGGTTCTGGCGCTGATACAGGCGGCCAATTATCGCCTCGGGCCGGGGATCAAGTCCACGAGCAGCGGCCGTTACGGCTGTTCCGCGTGGATCGCCGGCGTGCCCCAGACCGGCCAGTGCACGTACATGGTGCCCGGACCGGGAGAGCGGATATTTGCCGGAACGCAGGACAGTGAGATGTCCTTTGCCGCCCCCTACTCCAGGTTCGAGCAGGTGGTGGACGGCCTGAAATACGTCCGCAGCTTGGGCGCTTATAAATACCCTGTTCCCAACCTCGGCGTGCTGGCGGAGCCCAAAATTCCGGCAAAATATTTTGAAATCGACCCCGATGCGTAGGGTTTTGACGTTCACATGGACCCGGAGTGTCTGAGCCTTTATTTGGATCGTCCTCATATCCTGGACTTTCAAGTTCCGGGGTGGTAGTGTCGGTTCCATGATGACGGTTCAGATCCATAATGGTGCATGTGAATTTCCGGGATGCATCGCCCTTACATTTTGGCTTATCCGTTTTTCAGGGACCCCATCGAGCTATGAATGAGAAAGTACCGCTTCCTTCGACATCTGATGTAAAAAAGGTCCTCAGGTTTGACGGCAGGAAACTGCCCAGCTTTCCCCAGGTCGCTGCAAAACTGGTTGAAATGTCGGGGGATGAAACCACTTTGCTGGAGGACATTTCAAGGGTTGTTGAATCAGATCCCGGTATTGCCGCCAGGGTATTGGAACTCGTAAATTCAGCCACTTACGGTCTCCAAAGAGAGATAAAGGCCCTCCCTGAAGCCGTTATCCTTCTGGGGTTTGACGAGATCAAAAAACTATCCATCGGAATGACGGTGTTTCAGGGACTGTTTTCATCCGGAGGGTCAAAGGCGTTTGACAGAATCCATTTCTGGCGTCATTCCCTTTCCGTGGCGGTGCTCGCCATGGAAATCGCGAAGGAAATTAAGTACCCACGTCCTGAAGAAGCGTATACCGCGGGGCTTTTGCATGATGTTGGAAAAGTTTTCCTGGATCTTTATGGCCACGAGAATTACGGGGGGTTTCTCCATGATGCTGCGGTCTCTCAGGAAAACATGGTTGAACAGGAACGTAAAACGCTGGGGCTTGGACACGATGATGTGGGTGCCTTTTTCTGTTCCCTGTGGAAACTGCCTGAGAGTATTGTGCTGGCTGTAAAATATCATCATCAACGCTTTCAGCCCCAGGCGCTTTCCCAAGAAGAGGCCTTGCTCATATCCATCGTTTCCCTGTCAAATTTTGTCTGCTGGACCCAGGGTATTGGGTCCTTTGATATGGTTTGTCCCCCGGTTCTGTCTCCCGAGGTGGAGGATTTCGTTGATGTTGAACAAATTGATGTCATTAACAGCATCAGTGCCATGAACAGGGAAGTGGAACGTATTTCTGAATTCTACCAGTTTGTTTTTCCAACGCCCAATCAAATCCATGAAAATCTGCTCCGGACCAGCTTTAAACTTTGCAGGGCAAACACCCGATATTTTTATGAGGGACCCCTGGACGGAATCTATGATTTTCTGCAGGCGAATAAAAATATTATCCCCTCTGATCTCGGTTTTGAACTCGGCAAGCCCCTGGCCAAAGCAAAAAGCGTCAAAGAGGTCTTAGACATTGTCATGTTCCAGATCGGACGCATTTTTGAACCTATGCAGTGGTCCCTAATACTGAAAGACCCGAAAACCGAGGATATGATTTTTACGGTTGTGGCGGGGGCAAACAAAGAGAAACTGCAAGGCGTGAGACTGCCCAAAGGGGAGGGGACTGTGGGCCATATCATGGAAGCGGGAAAACCTTTGATGGTAGAAGACGTTTCCAAAGATGTCCACCTGAGCAATCGTATTGACCAACATACCGTGTTTAAAACCGGGTCCTACATAGGAACACCGCTGGTGAGTGAGAATAAGATATTCGGGGTCATCGAACTTATCAATAAAATAAGCGGGGACACATTCACATCCGAAGAGTTGAATATTCTGGCGTCAATTTCAGAATATGCAGCCATAGCAATCGAGAGAGCCTATTTTAATCAGGCCCTGCAGAAAATGGCGACTGTGGATTCCTTAACCGGGCTTAAAAACCGATACAGCCTGGAACGTACCCTGTGCAACAGGGAAGAAATGTGGAAGCAGTACGGCCCCGATGCCTCCATAATGATCATTGATATAGACAAATTCAAGCGCATCAACGAGACAAAGGGGCGTCAGGCTGCCGATAGCCTCCTGAAACGTCTTGCCGCCATTTTAAGAAAAACGTTCCGACGGACGGACAATCTATTTCGATACGAGGGCGATAAGTTCATTGCCCTTTTGTCCGGAACTGACAGGGATGCAGCCGTGCAGGCCAAACAGAGGATACTCAAGACTTTCGATACGCTTAAAGGCGATATGGATGTATCCATCAGCATCTTTGTTCATTCTGTGGAAACTCACCATTCCAGGGGGCTGATTCATTTTCTGGAGGAAAAACTTGCCAGAGGCAAGGTGGTTTCAAAAGAAGAACCCGTTGAAACCATGGAAGAGAACCTGCAACCTCTGGTGGAACAGGAAATAAAAAACCAAAAACCGCAACCGGCAAAGACCTACCATAAAAAGGTATGGCTGGAGGGCGAATTCGTACTGCTCAGAACCAAGTTACAGGGCCGGATGAGAGTCAGCGGGATTTCCCTGCTTGAAATGGGCTTTACCATAACATCAGGACACCCTATTCGAGTTGGTGATTTTCTGGATATTTCATTCCGTCTCGATGATTCCAAAAGGTCCCTGGTTAAACGGCAGGCGGTGGTCAGGAAAATCGAGGGCAAACATGTTGACGCCGAATTTTACAATCCCCCCCCTTATGCCAAGAATCTGGGGTTTTACCTCATGAGTTAGTTTCCATTCTAAATGGCCCTTTTTCGCAATCTCCCGCCTTTTGGGGACCGGTCAGCGTCATGAACCCAAAGGCGGCAATGGCGGGGAGGAGGCTGGTGATGGAGAAAATGCCCCATACCCGGTGTGGGGCCGCCAAAGGCCCATTTATATTTCAATCACCTTCCCGGCTCCACCTTCAATATATTGTTGCGGGTACATGGATTTTATCTCTGGGATATATTGAGTACAATGGGTAGGACAAATCAATGCCAAGCCCTTTAGGGATTCCGGCCTGTTTCCATGAAAACCACCGATAATACCGTAAACTTCACCGAATTGAGCGGCCGTATCTAAGATATGCTCCATTCTGGGATGGGAACACCCCGCTATAACCACAATGCCCTTTTCCGTTTTCACACAGAGGGACTGTTCGATCCCTTCCAACTGGCCCGTGGAGTAGATCCCTTCATACAGTTTGCCGGGCTCTTTTACTGGAATAATTTCTGTGGCGTTTTTCACCCCTCGGAAAGAAGGCGGAAGCCACACCTTAACTTCATTATTTTGTTCAAGAAAGGTCGATAGACCTCCGATATGGTCAAAATGAGCATGGGAAATAAAGACATCCGTGATTTCTTCAGGGTTAATTCCTAGTTTTGCCATGTTTGAAATCAAAATCGACCCATTTCCACCAGTATCAAAAAGTATTTTCCTGTTGTTAGCTTCTACTAAAGCGGAAAATCCCCAATCAGATTGGAGGGCTTTCCTATATGCTGTGTTATCATAAATAATAGTAATTCGCATGATTCTCCTTCCATTTAAAGTAAAATGATCTCCGTCACTGGGTTTCCGGAAGTATCCGGACGGTTCTGCAAGGCGTTTCAACCAGACATACCCATCCGGCCTCCCATGAAAATGCTCAGCGAGCGCATTCCCCGGCCCGCTGTTCAAGCGAGACTGCGGACCGCCAGAGGCGGTTAAAGGTTAGCTCACCCGGTTAAATCCTCCGTAGGAAGGCCGCAAAATGAGGATCAGGAGGTCCAGAAACGTCTGATCAGGTTTTCGGTGGAAAGTCGATTAACGGGGTGATTTTGCCGCAGCGCGTCTAAGACCCGGCATCGACTGCGCGTGAGAGTTTCAGTCGCAATCTCCGATGCGTCGCCCTGAAATCTTATTGGTGATCTGCATACCGGCGCCGCTGATCACCATGTTCATCACCCCTTCCATGTGATCGCCCCGATACGTCGCTTGACCTGTTCCCTCCATTGGACCATTCTCACCAGAGCATACCATTTTCCAGGAAACGGTATTGCCGGAGATCTTGACATCTGAAACCTCACATTCCTTACCGGTCTCATTGCTCCGGGGCACCAGGTCATCTGAGGTTAGGCACTGAGTATGGGTAACCGGCGGGATCTGCACGGGCATGCCCACCATTTCGGTTTCAGTGGTCATTTCCCATTTGCCGGGATTGAGTTCAGGGTCTGCAAGGGCCGATCCAAAAGCGTATACTATCGAAAGGACCAGACTCGGCACCAATATCTTTTTTACCATTTTCACCTCCATATTTACTGTTTTCGTTTTTGATAATCTTGCGCCTGTAAACTTCTACTATATTAGGGGGGTGTTGGCAATTTTAATAAACCATTGCCTCATCAAAACCATTGCATTTATCCCAGAAGCCCGTGTTTGGGGCGGTTGAAATTGAAGAACCCTGCAGCGAGCTGCAGGGAATCTCCCAAATGTAAGGAAATTTG
>JAWLET010000202.1:0-5204 GCA_041685955.1 Desulfobacteraceae bacterium
GGTGGATCAGCACTACGAAAATATCGTGGAGCAGTGTTCCCGAGCCGCCATCGGCGACGGCTGGGGTGGATCCATGCTGGCCACGGACTTGCAGGATGTGCTTTTTGGGTGCCCTTACCCGGTCAAGAGTACGGCCAACCTGGGGGTCATGAAAAAAGACCATGTCAATATTGTGATCCATGGGCACGAACCGCTGTTGAGCGAGATGATCGTGCAGGCAGCTGAACTTCCGGAAATGGTGGAGCTGGCCAAAGAAAAAGGCGCTAATGGCATTCAATTGAGCGGTATCTGCTGTACGGCCAATGAGCTTCTGATGCGCCATGGTATTCCATTATGCGGTAATTTTCTGCAGCAGGAACTCGCTATTATCACAGGGGCATGTGATGCCATGGTAGTGGATGTGCAATGCATCATGGAGAACATTGCAAATGTAGCCCAGTGTTTTCACACCAAGGTGATTACCACCAACCCCAGGGCCAGGATCGCGTCCGGGGATACCACTCATATCGAGTTTGACGAACACACCGCGTTTGAAGACGCTAAGAAGATTGTACGAACCGGCATTGAGAACTTCCGCAACAGGGAAAAAGAGGTCATGATCCCGGACGAACGGTCTGATTTGATTGCCGGTTTCAGTTACGAGGCCGTCAACTACCATCTGGGAGGTACCTTCCGGGCCTCCTACACCCCCCTCAATGATAACATCATCAACGGCCGCATACGAGGTATCGGCGGCGTGGTTGGGTGAAACAATGCTCGAACCTCGCTGGATGCGGGGCATATCGCCGTCGTTAAGGAGCTCATCAAGCATGATGTTATTGTACTTACCACAGGATGTAACGCCATTGCCTGTGCCAAGGCCGGACTGCTGACGCCGGAATCCGCAAAGGTCTACTGTGGTCCCGGTCTTGCCGAGGTGTGCGAGACCGTGGGCATTCCACCGGTGCTCCATATGGGGTCCTGCGTGGACAACGCTCGAATTTTGATGGCAGCCACTGAGGTGGTCAAGGCCGGAGGCCTGGGCGATGATATCAGTGATCTCCCTGCCGCTGGTTCGGCGCCGGAATGGATGAGTGAAAAGGCCATCAGTATCGGCCATTATTTTGTGACCGCCGGAGTGTATACGGTCTTTGGGGTTACCCTTCCCGTGAGCGGCTCGCCGGTCTTCGAAGACTACCTGTACAACAAACTGGAAGATCTCTACGGCGGCATGTGGGATCTGGAGGTGGACCCCATTAAGCACGCTCACAAGATGATCGCCCACATAGACAAGAAGCGCAAGGCCCTGGGCATTGACAAGGCTCGGGAGCGGGTGCTCATGGATATGGCCGACCGGCAGAAGCTGGAAGCGGCGTAATGAAAAAATATTACCTCTTAAGAAGGGAGGATGTAAGCATATGTCAAAATTAGTAGCCTTTGCGGCCATACAGGGCGCATACAACATTGTATCCAAGGTGGAGGGACATTATCAACGGGCCCTGGAGGCCTACGGCGGCAGCCAGAAGCTGGAGTTTCCCAATACCGCCTATTTCTTGCCCATTATTTATTCCCTGACCGGCATGAAAGTCACCGATCTGGATTCCGCTAAAAAACCACTGGATTTTGCACGGAAGCTGTTGCCCCCCCATGTGAAAAACAATTGTTATCTTCCTTATCTGGGTCCTTTGCTGGACGCGGGGATGGCGGCGCTGTTTGCAGAGGAAATTCGGGAAGCCATTCGGTATGTGGAAGATCCGGATTTTTATCAGCCGGAAATAGAAGACCCGGATGTGGATAACGGCAAGATCTGGCTGGGTGCGGCGGACGACGCCATCATGCGAAAGCGGGGGGTGGAGTTCGTGGACGGCACGGCTCCCGGGTTTGCGGCCATTGTGGGCGCGGCCCCGGATGCACCTACGGCCAAGCAGATGGCGGAAGAGTATCAGCTCAAGACCATCTACGTGTTTATGGCCGCCAATCAGAACGGAACCACCTTTGCGGAGCAGCTCCTGGAGGAGAAAGTCCAGATCGGCTGGAACACCCGTCTGGTGCCCTTCGGCCCTGATATTTCAGCGGCCGTATTCGCTTTGGGGTTTGCCAACCGCGCGGGCATGTCCTTTGGCGGTATCCAGCCCGGGGATTTCAAAAAGCAACTTCAGTACCAGAAAAACAGGATCTTCGCCTTTGTGAATGCCTTGGGGGATGTGAATGCCGAGTGGGCCGCCAATGCGGCCGGATGCGTGAACTGGGGTTTCCCCACCATCGCGGATACGGATATTCCGGAGATCCTGCCCACCGGAGTGTGCACCTACGAGCATGTGGTGGCCAATGTGGATCATGATGAGATGCCCTCCAGGTCTATTGAGATACGGGGACTCAAGGTCAGCATCACCGAGATTGACATCCCGCTGGCCTACGGACCGGCGTTTGAGGGTGAGCGGGTTCGAAAAGACGACCTGTACGCAGAGATGGGCGGCGGCAAGACCCAGTGCACTGAGCTGTGCAAGATGGCGGACATGAATGCCATCGAAGACAGTAAGGTGGAGGTCAAAGGCAAGGATATCACGGACATGAAAAAGGGAGATCGGGTGCCTCTGGGAATCTTTGTCCAGGTGGCCGGTCGAGAGATGCAGGAGGACTTCGAGCCTATTTTGGAGCGGCAGATCCACCATCTCATCAACTATGCCCAGGGCATTATGCATATCGGGCAGCGGGATATCTCCTGGATTCGCGTGGGTGAGCCTGCCGTGGAGAAGGGGTTTACCTTCAAGGACATCGGTACCATACTCCATGCCAAGCTCCATCAGGACTTTGGAAGCATTTTGGATAAGGTCCAGGTGACCCTGTATACAGAGCAGGAAGATGTGGATAAGCTCACGGAAACGGCCCGGGCCGAATACAAGACGCGGGATGAACGTGTGGAGACCATGACGGATGAGAGCGTGGAGACCTTTTACTCCTGCACCCTGTGCCAGTCCTTTGCCCCCAGCCATGTGTGCATGGTCAGCCCGGAGCGGACCGGACTTTGCGGGGCATACAACTGGATGGACTGCAAGGCCTCCTACGAGATCAACCCCACCGGCCCCAACCAGCCCGTGAACAAGGGCGAGGTCCTGGATCCGGTGTTGGGTCAGTTCAAAGGGGTCAATGACTTTGTGTTCAAGGCCTCGAGACAGACCATCGACCATTACAATTTCTACAGCATTGTTCATGATCCCATGACCACGTGCGGCTGCTGTGAGTGCATTGCGGCCGTGATCCCGGGATGTAACGGCGTCATGACGGTCCACCGGGAATATACCGGAGAAACCCCATGTGGTATGAAGTTTACCACCCTGGCCGGCGTCATGGGGGGCGGACAGTCCTCGCCCGGCTTTGTGGGTCACGGAAAATTCAATATTACCCAGCGCAAGTTCATCTCCGGCGATGGCGGGCTCCTGCGCATGGTGTGGATGCCCAAGTCGTTGAAAGAGGAGATCAAGGAGCGGTTGCTCAAGCGGGGGGAAGAACTCGGCGTTCCCGATCTGATTGACAGGATCGCGGACGAAACCGTGGGAATCACCGAAGAGGAAATCATGCCTTTCCTGAAGGAAAAGGAGCATCCCGCCCTCACCATGGATCCGATCGTCGGATAAATCTAAAAGGGCTAACCCTTGGAATCAGGGGGATGTTGCCGTTTTTGGATCAACATCCCCCTGACCACATAATCTTATGAGGAGTATACTATTATGGGATTGACTGGAATTCAGATATTTAAAATGTTGCCACAGACCAACTGCGGTGAGTGCGGCGTACCCACCTGCCTTGCGTTTGCCATGAACCTGGCATCAGGCAAGGCGGAACTGGACAGCTGCCCGTATGTTTCCGATGAGGCGAGAGAGCAGCTGGCGGAGGCGTCTGCGCCGCCCATTCGACCGGTGGCCATCGGGGTGGGTCCGAGGGCCTTCAAGATCGGCGGTGAAACGGTCATGTTCCGGCACGAAAAGACCTTTTACGGCCCCACCGGGATTGCCGCCACCATTTCGTCGGATATGGATGCGGACAGCCTGGATAAAAAGCTGAAGGAGTGGAATGCCCTTCAGTTTGAGCGGGTGGGGCTCAATCTAAGGCCGGAGTTGGCGGCCCTGAAAGACGCCAACGGAGATGCCCAGGCGTTTGCCGCTGCCGCAAAGAAGATCGCCGAAGAGAGCGAATTCTGCCTGATCCTTATGACGGACAGTGTGGATGTCATGAAGGCTGGCGTGGAAGTCTGCGCCTTTAAAAAGCCCCTCCTGTATGCGGCGACCGCGGACAATGCCGAAGACATGGGAAATTTGGCCAAAGAGAGTGGACTCCCTTTGGCTGTCAAGGCGGACAATATGGATGACCTCATCGCGCTCAGTGACCAGCTGACCGGCATGGGGGTGAAGGACCTGATACTCGATTCCGGAGCCAGGGAAATCAAGCAGCTCTTTCAGGATCAGGTTGCCATTCGGAGGGCCCCTCTCAAGGCCGGAAACAAATCCTTGGGGTTCCCCACCATCGCCTTTCCATGTGAGATGGCCGATAACCTGGATGTGGAAACCATGATTGCGGCCATGCTGATTGCCAAGTATGCCGGGATCGTGGTCCTGTCGGACTACAGGAGCGGAAACATCTTTCCCCTGCTTTTAGAGCGGCTCAATATCTTTACAGACCCGCAGCGGCCCATGACCGTCACGGAAGGGATCTACGAAATCGGTTCCCCGGATGAAAATTCTCCGGTTCTGGTGACCACCAACTTCTCTTTGACGTACTTTATTGTGAGCGGCGAGATTGAAGGCAGCCGGGTCCCGAGCTGGCTGTTGATCATGGATACGGAAGGGCTTTCCGTTATGACGGCATGGGCCGCAGGAAAGTTCTCCGGAGATATCGTGGGAGCGTTTGTAAAGAAGTGCGGCATTGTGGACAAGGTGGCGCACAAGAAGATTGTGATCCCCGGATACGCAGCCGCCATCAGCGGAGAGATGGAAGAGGAACTGCCGGATTGGGAGATCCTGATCGGTCCCCGGGATGCTTCCTTGCTCCCCAAGTACCTGAAGGATATGGCAAAGTAGGGCAAAGCACCGGTTTCGGAATTTGCCGGCCCCGGGCATACGGCTGGGGGCTCAACAACCAAAGCGAGACTTTGGTCTTTCAATAAATCCGAAAAAGAGGGAGTGTGTTCATGTTATTGATCGGTGAAAATCTGAACGTAATCAGCACGG